>NZ_JAKLTP010000012.1:0-122642 GCF_022012365.1 Acinetobacter sp. SM34
ATCATATTAATCAGCCTCAATGATCTAAAGTGATTGCTGCTATAACCGGGCCATTCGCAAAGCATTTTTGCTCATTAAAATAAGAAAGCCCGCATTTCTGCGGGCTTTTATGTTGGAAGGCTAGTGCTGATTTTTTGTTTCAACCCGAAGGTTGCAAACTCAACAAGCTGTCATTGATCCGTCCAACCACTTTGTAGCGTCTCTCGACCTACTGTATTTTTAATATAAAACTCGAGAAAGAAATAGGCAACCCTGCTCAACATTTATACACAGCAATTCAATAAAACTATAATTGTATATTTTATAAATTCGTGCAAAATAGATGCTGTTTTAATATCAGCTGCTTAGATTTACATAAAACCTGAAAGTGGTTCTAATACTTATTGCTTTATATCTGCCATTTTCATAATAATGATGATCTATATTTTTTATTTAAAATAAATCAAATCAACAGCATATAATTTCTTTAATAACATTTTAAAACATCACTCTGTTCAGCTTTGCAAGCCTTTATCTCAGCTAAAATCATTGATCATTCCATCCATTTTTAGTTTTTTATTTCAACTTAAGGTGAGAAGCTGTTTCATATTTTCCTCCTCAAAATTTGGGCTAAAAAATAAGGATCAGTTGGTCCTTATTTTCCATGGTTCAAGCTTAAATACCCCTACACATATATTTAATTTGCAGATAGTCTTCAATACCGTATTTTGAACCTTCACGTCCTGTGCCAGATTCCTTAATCCCACCAAACGGCGCAACTTCAGTCGAAATCAGACCTTCATTAATACCGACCATACCGTATTCAAGCGCTTCCCCAACTTTCCAGGCACGGCTTAAGCTTTCGGTATAGATATAAGAGGCCAAGCCAAACTCGGTATCATTTGCCATTTGGATCGCTTCTTCATCTGTACTGAATTTGAATACCGGTGCAAGCGGTGCGAAGGTTTCATTTTTAGCCACCAGCATGTCAGATGTCACATCTGACAATACAGTCGGCTCAAAGAAGGTTTGACCTAATTTATGACGTTTGCCACCCACTATGACTTTTGCGCCTTTACCCACAGCATCGGCAATATGTTCTTCGATCTTTTCAACCGCTTTTTCATTGATCAAAGGACCTTGTTCTGCACCTGCTTCAAAGGCCGGTGCAACTTTTAACTTTTGCACGGCAGTAGCCAATTTTTCCAGGAACTGATCATGAATATTGGCATGTACCAAAATACGGTTACTACATACACAGGTTTGACCGCTATTACGGAATTTCGATGCCATTGCACCTTTTACTGCCCGCTCTAGATCAGCATCTTCAAATACAATCAAGGGTGCATTACCGCCCAATTCCATGCTGACTTTTTTCATGGTGGAAGAGCACTGTTCCATCAGCAACTTGCCCACTTGAGTTGAGCCTGTGAAAGATAATTTTTTCACGACCAGATGCGTGGTCAGTACACCTCCAATTTCACGTGAGCTACCCGTTACTACATTTATGACCCCTTTCGGAATACCCGCTTATTCTGCAAGCGCCACCAAAGCCAATGCAGACAATGGTGTTTCTGAAGCTGGCTTAAATAATAATGGTACAGCCCGCATCAAGTGCTGGCCCTGCCTTACGCGTGATCATGGCATTCGGGAAATTCCACGGTGTAATCGCTGCGACCACCCCCACCGGCTGTTTGATCACGACTAAACGGCGGCCATGTTTGTCATGTGGAATCACATCTCCATAGGTACGTTTTGCTTCTTCTGCAAACCACTCAATAAAGCTCGCACCATACAGAATTTCACCTCGGCTTTCTGTTAATGGCTTACCTTGTTCCGTGCTTAAAATGACTGCCAAATCTTCCTGATTGGCCACAATCAGGTCAAACCATTTACGCAGTAATACTGAGCGCTCTTTCGCCGTGGTATTTTTCCAGGAATGAAGTGCGGTCTCGGCAGCCAGTACAGCCTGCTCCACTTGTGCGGTTGAGGCACTTGGTACGTGTGCAATGCTTTCACCCGTAGCAGGATTGGTCACAGCAAAACTTTTGCCATCTGCTGCATCAAGCCAAAGACCATCGATAAATACTTATTGTTTCAGCAAGTCTGGATATTTAGTTGCATCTATATTCTCCTTAATAGACGCTTGGCACGGCGCTTAGAGCAGGTGCTACGCCATCTTTAAATTTAGACAGCAATTGTGTCACCGATTTAATTGGTAAACTACTATCTACACCAACCGCAACGAATTTTGTACCCAAAGCTAAATTTTGCTTTGCAGGCATTTCATCTACAGAAAAAGGTTACCAGCTTTAACTGCCAGATGATTTTTTTGAATCTAAAAAGCACTTAATAGGGCTTTTTTATTACGATAATTTTAAATAGCTGGAAAATGCAAAAAGCCGTGTTGGCTATTCGTTCCCATATAGGCATCAGCTGTAATCTAAAGTGCTAGTTACACAAATGATGATTGCTGACTATTGAATAACTCTATCAAATGTTTGAGCATGATATTGTCTTGTTAAATAAGTGATGGATCGCCATGAAAGATGAAGAAAAGCCTTTAGATTTCGATGATGATAACGAACCTCTGGATCTTGAAGATGAAGAATTTATCGATGATAAGAAAGAGGATGAGATGTACAACGCTATTACTAAAGATGGTTCAAGTGTTGATCCTGCAGATGATGGCGTGCGTCATATTCGCCCAGAGGATGGAGATCCCATCGAAATCGAAGAGTAAAGCATAGGCCCAATTCAATATTGGGCTTTTTATTGTCTGTGAAGTAGACATGAATCATGCTGTATTTCTACTGTCTAGTAAGAATCTCTCAACACCGTTAGAACTATTCACTATTGGTAGAACCGGGAAGAAATTTTATGATTCGAATCAGGCTTAAATTTAATAATTTCCACCTCAACAGGTGTGATTTTCTTTTTCGGCGCTTCAACAGCTTGATTCAGCTGAATAATTGCATATAACCCAATATGCAAAAGACCCACGGCAAGTAAACCAACAACCAATACCGTTTTTTTTACGATTCAAAGCAGGTGATATAGATTTCACAGCATCAAACGTTTCAAGGGTCGGCTGTACACTTGCAACATTTTGATGAATATGTGCCAACACAGCCTGTTTATATAGGTCTTCTCAAGTCACTCATGATTATTTACTTCAAGTTTTGTTATCCGTAAATTGCCAAACAAAGATATTTACTATCATGAAACATTGAGCACTAAGCTAAGTCTATTGATTTATACTTTTCTGTGTCAGCAATTTATGAATATGCATTAGCAAGGTCTGAATTTTTACTGCTTATTTAAATAGGCTGCTTCTCTTAAATAGAGAAGCAGCTCTTAATTAGAAATTAATGGAAACACCAGCATATGTTGAGAAACTTTCACCTGGTGTAGAACGTGCCACATCTAAACCATTATCGTTGTAACCTGGTGTAACCGTGGCAGCATAATGCTTGTCGCCAATGTTTTTGAAATCAATCCATGTATTCCATTTCTTGCTTTCAGGCTGATAGCCTAGACTGATGCCCCAAGTATTGTAGGCATCTGCGTAAAATGAATTTGCATAATCAACTGGTACTTTAGAGGCATATTCAGTATTTACGCTGGCAAATATGCCATTGTAGAAATCCATTCTAAGCTGCGCCTGATAAAAATGCTTAGGCAACCCGGGAAGCTGATTTTTTCCAAATACAGGGTCATTTTTGTATTTAAAATCACTGTAAGTATATGATTGGCGAAGTGATAAATCGCCCAAGCCATCCTGACTCAACAATAAGCTGTTCAGGCCTGCCTCTATCCCCTGATGAATGGTGCGGCTTGCATTTGATTCGGCAATAATAGGATTCGGCATTGGAGAAATCTCAACACTCAACAACTCATTTTTGACTTTAGAGTAGTAATAATTTAAATCCCATGCACCAATTCCACTTTCACCACGGCCACCGATTTCAAAAGTTTGTGCTTCCTGATTATCCAAATGAATAGGCGCACGCATACGGCCAGCAGCAGGACCGCTACCTTGCGGAAAGTATTTATTTGATCCCCAAATTAATGACCATGGATGTGGCGGTTCTACACTCTTGCTGATATTACCGTAAACTTGAAGGTCTGGATTAATTTCATATCGCAAGCCCAGCCTTGGCGCAAAGTCCCAATCGCTTTCGCTTAATTCTTCATTAGTAACTGGATAATAAACTTCACTGCCGCGTTTGGTATAAATGCCTGCTAAACCTGTGCTTAACCATAGATTTGGCTGTATCTCAGATTCATTGCTCAATTGAATCACATTGTCAGAACCACGATATGTATATTTGCGGGTAATCGTTCCTGCGTCATAACCGTTTCTATCGAAACGAAGCGATTCTGTGACACCTGAATCCGGGCGATGTGTAGTGCTGCGAATTGATGCCTTTGCTACACTATTTAATCCGAACAAATCATAAGGTTGCAGATACGACAGGTTTGCAGAGATATCGCTATATTTCACATCTGTACGGTACGGGCTCTCCTGCAAATCCATAGGATAGTTATGGTAAGCCAATGCGGCTTGTAATGTGCCGCCGTTATCCAAATTTAAGGTTGTTTTATTGGCCAACCAAGTACTACCCGGCTGAATGCGTTTTGCATCATATTGCAGATTGTAGGCATTTGCCGCCTTAGGGTCATCTTTAATTTGCTGTTTAGTTAAACGACCTGGCGTCTGATGTTCAGTCTCACGGTAACGTAAATAAAAACGAGTTTCTAAATTTGGATTAATCTGATATCCAACATTCGCTGCAATGCCTTTGCTATCTCCTTCACCATGCTTTTGGTATCCATTGTAGGTAGAACCATTAATTGATACATAATAATCAAGATCGTCAATTTTTTGGCCGGAACTCAGCGCATACTTTTGGAAACCTCGGCTACCGGCTTCATAGCGAAGCTGCAGACGTTCAGCATCTTTTCCAGTTTTAGTCACATAATTAACTGCCCCACCTAGAGCCAAAGAACCTTTATCAAAACCATTAGCCCCCCTAAATACTTCAGCTCTATTCAGCCACAATGGCTCAAGCAATTCATAAGGTGTTCCACCTGGCCCTGTAAAAGGAATATCATCCAGAAGGGTATGAACGCCTGAAGCGTGTGCACCTGGCCCACGATTAATACCGGACCCCCTGATGGATACTTTCGTACCTTCATTGCCTGGCGATTTTGCATAAACCCCGGGCTGTAACGCTAATACGTCTTCATTGGTGCCAGACTTGCCTTTCTCCAGCTGCGCTGCGCTAACCAAATTAGTGCCACCAGGTACTTTTTCTAAAGCTTTCTTGGCTGCCTGCAAACTTGATTTTTTTTCCGCTTTAACCACAACAGTTTCAAGTTGGGTCACTTCATCTTTTTGATCCGTATCCTGCACTTCAGCAGCATATACCGCGCCTGCTCCCGTAGAAGCCACCATAGCCGCCAAAATATTTCGTTTAAATAGATTAATATTATTTTCCATTGTTCATTCTCTTAATAACTTAGCTCACGTTTAAAAATCGGGTGGTCAGCCTTTAAACGGTCACCTTGCCCATATAGTTTTTCGCGCAATGTACCTGGCAGATACTCTGTTTTTAATAAACCGCGCTTCCTGAGTTCTGGCGCAAGTCCATCTGCAAAATCTTCGTAACTGCCTGGAGAAATGACATGTGTAACATTAATGCCATCTACACCTGAGTCTTTCCAAGTTTGCAACACATCTGCTAAACGCTCAGGACACCCAACCGACTGACGATTGCGGCGCCATAACAGTACTTCCCCCAAAGTCCAGCTTTGATCAGGCGCTGACTGGCGTAAGCTGTTAAGCCATCCCTGCTGTGTACTGGTTTTTATTTTTTCTAGCGGAGTATTCAAATCTACTGCCGAAATATCTTGACCGGCTGCACTGCTTAACTGCGCAGCAAAGGCCTCTTCATACAGATATTCACGGTAACTTGCATCTTTACGTTTAGCCTCTTCATCAGTACCGCCTACAACAAAAGTTAACCCTTGGAAAAATAGTATATCTTCAGGGTTACGGCCTACTCGGCCTTTAGTCATATGGTCCAGCGTAGAAACACGACGCGCGAAATTGAATGGAGGTTCCTGCAAAATGGACTGTGTAAAAACGAAGCCTAAATGTTCCGTTACAGTGCTCATTAAAGGAATCAAAACGCTGGGATCACCACCAGGCGTTTGCATGGCATGTTCCAACGAAGTCTGATAACCGGCTTTATATATATAAATCATGTACACCAACGACATCTGCTAAAAATATGCTGTCAAAACCGCCTCTTTCTAAAGTCTTGGCTAAGTCAATCCAGAATTCCGGCTGGGTGTAATCAAAACGCTGAGACTCTGGATGGGCCTAAACACCATGATAAGCCAACGAGACACAATTTTGCTCAAAAGCATTAAAAAACAGCTCATTTTAGCCAATATGACTCTTACTTTGTGACATGATTTCTTCCAATATTTCTTTAATTTTTCAATCCAAGGTGAGCTCTTAATGTCCTACCTTCATAATCTGTTCTAAATGCACCTTGACGTTTTAAATGCGGCACAATGCTGTTGAGGAATCCATCGAGCCCATGCTCAAGATCAGAAGGCAGTACAATCAATCCATCTGCACAGAATTCATTTACCCGTTGCTGCATCTGCGTTGCAATTTCTGCTACAGTCCCTACAGGTATCCAATGGCCCTGCGCTGTAACAAGAGAATTTAACAAAGCCCGTAAGTATCCCCTGAAGAGGCCTGCTGATAGAGCTTATTCGCTGTGGTACTTTGCTCTGCTTCAGACATAATTTTTAGCTGATCTAAGTTCAATTGCTGATCCAGCTGATCTAACTCAATATCCAGTTTTTTGAATATTTGCTTAAATCTTTGCAATGCATAACCATAATCAGTCAGTGCATCCAAATTATTTTTAATTTCTTCAGCTTTAACTGCTGTATCTGCTGCAAAAGGTGTAATACCTTGGAATACTTTTAACTCATCCGGCTTACGCCCATATTTGGCCACCCGTTCTTTCACATCCCGATAAAACGCTTTCGCTTTTTCTGCGGATGGCTGCATTGTGAAAACAATGTCTGCATACTGCGCCGCAAAGTCCCGCCCCTGATCGGATGAGCCTGCCTGAACAATCACAGGACGGCCCTGAACAGAACGGGGGCTGGGTAATGCCCCCTTTATCCATCCATTTATTGATGGTAATGGTCGCACAACACGTCTACTAATCAACCTAGAATTGCTTAAAGTTGGTTATCCACCTTGTGTAATCACTGTTGAGAATCGACTGGCTTATTATGAAGCTTTGAATCAATGGATGGCCTATGGAAAAACTGAAACATTTATCCAATTGATTTCCAATGCTGTTCTAGAAGGATTTAAACCATATCAAGTTGTTTTAGGTCTTTAAAATAAAAGATCAGCTTGTACGACATTATCAATTAGAACAATAAGCTGTAGGGTAATCCTACCGCTTATATATTCTGAAATATTAATAATTAACAAGCACCACCTGATAATTTTTCATTATCATGATAATACAAACGATTTAATTCATTTTTTACCAAAGAAATTTGAGCCTTGACTTGGGATAATTAAATGATTACTACTTTCATTAATGCTGATTTAGAGTTAAACATAATTTGCGCAATATTTTTGGCGTCTAAATCCCTATTTTCATTCATGAAAACTGCATTAGACTTAAGTAGTAAAAGGTAGAGGGTATTTGCCTATGAATTAATTAAAATGGGCTTTTGAATAGTTTTTTTAGATGCTTCTCCAATTAGAAAAATAGCTAAAATTGCAAAATCTGGGCACTCTTTCGATTAAAAAAGAAATAAAAATGTACCTCTGAGCTTCTCCGTAAGTACGTTTGTATCTACCGAAAGGATAAAGCAGCTTTATATCCATGGTGAATCATGCGTTCATTCATGATCAATGGCACGATATAATCCAGCAAAGTAGTACAATCTAAGCCTATCCCGATCGAGTTTATGGATGTTAGACAGGATATTATAGCCTTTTGTACAATCTTGAGTTCAATGCCCTGAGCTTTGGTAAAGTCCAGAATCGCGTTGTGCAGGGTCAAGCGAACCTGCTTAAGGAAAACACACCTTCCTCGGTAAACTCCTCTTTATGTTTGGTACGGTATGGCATTTAAAATCAACGTCTTATTCATAATCCTTGCTTTGTTGACTGAGAGAAAGCTGAGTCATATAAATTTTGAGAACCCCTTTACTGACGTTCAATTCTTTAGCAAAAGATAATAAATTAACGCAGATGTCGTAATTCTATAAAGCTGGCTCGTCGATTAATCAAAAAATTTATACTTTAAAAATAAATAAACCTATTTTAAATACAAGTAATTTAGTAGGAATAATTACCTCCACAGTAATTTATAAACATCTCCTTTAAAATAAAATCATGTATCCTAAATACAAGTAATTCAGTAGGAATTATCACTACCACAACAATTGAAAAACATATCAATTAAATAAAATAATTTATTATAAAATACTGTATTTTAACAAAAAAATACCATATTTTAATTAAATATTCTTTAAAAAAACCCATTTTAAATACAAGTAATTTAGTAGGAATTATTATCATCAAAATCAAAAAAAATATACTCGTTAAATTAAAAAAATAAATTATAATCACGAGTAATTTAATAGGAATTATTACCACAATAATAATCCGTGAAATATATCAATTAAAATAAAAAAAATATTTCCTTAAATTCACCCAAATATTTCATCATCGTTGAAAAGTTGAGTCTATTACTTTGTGCCATTACTGGTCACAGGAGAGCTTTTCATGAGTGGAAAAATTGATGTGCGCGAAATCGACGCTTTAGTCGATGCACAAAATGGACGTATCACGCCATCGATCTATACAGATCCTGACATTTACGAATTAGAACTTGAACGTGTCTTCGGTCGTACATGGTTATTCCTTTGCCATGAAAGCCAGATTCCTAAAGCTGGTGACTTCTTCAACACCTACATGGGTGAAGACCCAATTATTGTGGCTCGTCAAAAAGATGGCTCAATCAAAGCATTCTTAAACCAGTGCCGTCACCGTTCTATGCGTGTAAGCTTCGCTGACTGTGGTAATACGCGTGCATTCACTTGCCCATACCATGGCTGGTCTTACGGTATTGATGGTTCTTTAAAAGACATCCCGCTTGAAGAGCGTGCTTACCCACAGGGTGCCTGTAAAAAAGAATGGGGATTACTTGAAGTAACCCGTGTTAAATCTTACAAAGGCCTGGTATTTGGCTGCTGGGATGAAACAACACCTGACCTCATCGACTACATGGGCGACATGGCGTGGTACTTAGACGGTGTGCTTGATCGTCGTGAAGGTGGTACTTGCATCGTAGGTGGTGTACATAAATGGGAAATTGAATGTAACTGGAAATTCGCAGCTGAGCAGTTCGCGTCTGACCAATACCATGCCCTCTTCTCACACGCCTCTGCAGTACAGGTACTGGGTGCAAAACCAGATGATGAATCTACCAAGACCTTAGGTGCGGCACAAACACCTCGTCCAGTCTGGGAAACTGCCAAAGATGCGATTCAATTTGGTTCACGCGGTCACGGTTCAGGCTTCTTCTTCACAGAAAAACCAGATGCAAACGTATGGGTGGATGGTGAAGTTGCCAACTACTTCCGTGAGACTTACGAAGAAGTGAAAGAACGTCTTGGTGAAGTTCGTGCGCTGCGTCTTGCAGGTCACAACACCATGTTCCCGACATTGTCTTGGTTGAACGGTACCGCAACACTTCGCGTATGGCACCCACGTGGTCCAAACAAAACTGAAGTTTGGGCATTCTGTATCTGTGATGCTGACGCATCACAAGAAGTAAAAGACGCATTTGAACGCTCTGCAACTCGTGCCTTCGGTCCTGCTGGTTTCCTAGAGCAAGATGACTCTGAGAACTGGGTAGAAATCCAGAAAGTACTTCGCGGTTACAAAGCTCGTCAAAACAAACTGATCGTTGAGATGGGTAAAGGCAGCGAAAAAGTACGTGAAGATGGTGTCCCTGGTATCACCAGCTATATTTTCTCTGAAACTGCAGCACGTGGCTTATACCGTCGTTGGGCAGATTTATTAATCCATGAAAAATGGGAAGACGTGGAAAAAGCAGCTGACGAATATGAGAAGGAGCTTATGAAATGAGTCAGATCAGTTTAGAACTTCAACACGAAATTAGTCAGTTTCTTTATCGTGAAGCAAAATTGCTGGACGACTGGAAATTCCGTGAGTGGCTAGATGTTATGGCAGACGACGTTTCTTACGTCCTGCGTACTACCCCTAATGCACAGACACGTGACCGTCGCCGTTCAGTTGAACCACCTACAACTTGGGTGTTCAACGATAATAAATTCCTGTTAGAGCGTCGTGTAGCTCGTCTTGAGACAGGTATGGCATGGGCTGAAGAGCCTCCATCACGGACCACTCACATGGTGAGCAATGTAATCGTAGAGCCGACTGAAGTAGAAGGCGAATACGATGTGTACGTGACTTACCTGTTATACCGTTCTCAAAAAGAGAAAGATATTACGATTTACTGTGGTAAGCGTCACGACAAGATCCGTAAAGTCGATACTGCTCAAGGCTTTGAGATCTTCAACCGTAAAATCACCCTTGATCAGGTGACTTATAACTCACATAACCTGAGTGTGTTCTTCTAATGAATAAGATTTTTATTTATCAATTTGTAATCTGGACACTCGTGGTTTCCGCCAGCTGCATGCCAGATGCTTTGATGAATAAAAATCAAGTCTGATCAAAACGGACTTATCGGCAGCCTGTTCTTAGGCTGCCTTCCTTTTAAGGAGTCTCTTATGGCTATTAAACTTATTTGTGCATCTCATAGCCCGTTAATGGAATTTGCTTCACCTCAGGAAAAACGCAAAGAACAGGTGGTTCGTGATGCCTTTGCTAAACTGGCAGCTGAAGTCAAAGCTTATGACCCTACCCTGATCATTACTTTTGGCCCTGACCATTTTAATGGTTTCTTCTATGACCTGATGCCAAGTTTCTGCGTGGGCATTCGTGCCAAAGCGGCAGGTGACTGGGACTATGGTAAGGACAATGATCGTATTGATGTACCTGAAGACAAGGCACTGGCTTTGGTTCGCCGTGTACTGGATGAAGGTGTGGATGTTGCGTATTCTTATCGCATGCAAGCCGACCATGGGGTGACCCAGCCATTGCATTTTCTGTGCGAAGGCCAACTTGATCGTTACCCAACAATTCCTGTTTTTATTAATGGCGCTGCAGCACCCATGCCAACCACCAAGCGTACTATTGCTTTAGGTCGTGCTGTGGGTCAGTTCATCAAGTCTCTGAACCTTGAAAATGAGCGAGTACTTGTCTTGGGTACAGGTGGTCTGTCACACGATCCACCGACTCCACAAATGGGTTCGGTTCCACCAGAAGTGGAAGAATTCCTGATTGCGGGTCGTAACCCGACAGTGGAAGCACGTAACGCACGTCAGGCAAATGTGATTTCTGTTGGTCAGCGTCTGGCTGCCGGTGATAAGAGCGTTTCTGTACCGCTAAGCCCTGAGTGGGATCTGGCATTGCTTGAAAAATTCAAAAACGCGGATTTCGCTGCATTAGAGGCAATGACTGAAGCTGAAATCCGTCGTGACGGTGGTCGTGGTGGTCAGGAAGTTCGTGCATGGATGGCTGCATTTGCGGCATTGAGCGAGCTTGGCGAATACGAAATGACAACGCACTGCTATGAAGACATCAGTGAGTGGATTGCGGGCTTCGGCATCGTGTCTGCAGAGTTAACAGCCTAATGACATAAGCAACATCGAAACCATCCATGCCTTCATAAAAAATCAACACTGAAGCAAGTACGGTTAAACTTCAAAATGGTGACGTTGTTACTTATAACAAACTGTTGCTTGTAACAGACAGAATCAGCCAATAAAAAAAGCCTTAAATCTTTAGATTTAAGGCTTTTTTGAATGATGGCGGTAGTTTAACTAGGCATTTAAATATCTAAACTATAGTTATTTTTAAAAATTGAGTTACCCCCATTTACCCCATCTAAATAAAAGAGACCGTGGCTATTCACGGCTTTGTTCACAGGCTGGACAGGTCATAAATTTAACCCATAAAAAAACCACCATAATGGTAGCTTGGTTCATTCACTTAAAATTCATAATGGCTTTAGTTGAGATAATATAAAATCATTATAGCTTTTGACGGAATTTTGGTAGGTTATCCAGCAATGATCATCATCTGACCATGACTCAACACAACCATCTACTATGCGCCAGTAGCTAACAACACTAAGGTCTGGTTCATATGTAAAATGCGTTGCCTCCTCTGGTGCGTTAGCCTTAACTATTTTTAAAATACTAGAGTTTGATTTTTTTGATCTTTTGTAAGCTACCCACGCAAATTGCCATTCTTGTTCTTCATAAAGTCCAGCTTCATCATTCCATTTCGGATGACCTAAAGCGTTAACCCAATCCTGCATATCATTTTCAAATTCGATACGTAAATTCATTTTGATACCTCTATCAAAAAATCTGATTGATTGGTGCGACAGGCATTCAGGTTAAATGCTTTTCGGGAGCTACCCTAGTCGCACAATAATCATACACTAAAAAACTTCTCTATCTTCCATCTGCAATATCCGATTGGTTTTCACCAACCACCGATCAAACATAGCTTCACTCTAGGCCTGAGTGCCCAATTCAAAACGGTAAAATTTTTGATGGTAAACTACACAAATCGGTACCGTGAATAAATCTGAACTTTTAATTCCGCGCCCTTTACCATGCTTAGCACTATTCGAATGAGCCGCTTGGCTATTTGGATTCCCACACCTTATGCAAGGCAATAACCGAACCGCAGCCAGTCTTTTATGGTCACGCATACGAAGTCTATCTTTTAAATTCTTAATACGCTCTTTCAGCTTAATCATGAGGCCATCAATCGCCAGCAACTCATTTCGAATCAACCCGGCCCGGCTTAAACCCTAATACTTAGACAGCTCAGCACTGCAAAATTCTAAGTCTTGTTTCGCTTGCACTTTGTCTGTCATGGAATCACCAATAAGAAAAGAAAAACCCCTCATCACCAAAGTAAGAGGGGTTTCGGCTTCAATCCAATCATTTCAAGTGAACAGTAAGTAAAATCAAATTATCTTTGACCTCCTCAACACTGTGTACATATTCATGCTCGGTACAATAATTTAGAAATCTATTTAAAGCATCTCCAACCAATCAAGATACACATACTTCTGTTTCAATAATTCCATCTTCAGGAGGATTCCATCGGCGGAAATAGCAGCCAAATAGATCATCAAATGTGGTTGTAAATTTTGCTATTTTCATCTTAAAGCTCCATTATTTTCATAAGGTGATGAAGCAACAACACCTACAAAAAACCTAAAGATAAATATAATTATCCTATTAAAACAACAAGTTAATATAATTTATTAATCAAAAACACTAAACTAATGAATTACATACATTATTTAAACCGTAACAAAATAAGATCAATTTAAAAAGAAAAACCCCGACAAATTAATGACGGGGTTTATGTCGTAATACTTTCGACAAAATATAAAAATCTTTCAATAAAAAACCTGTTTAACTCTCCCAAATTAAACAGGCCTAATTGCGCTAATACCTTAGAATTTTTGGAGTTATTTTTTGTTTTCCCTGAATATAGGATTAAATTATTTCAATATTATTAAAATAAAAAAAACATGATTATTAATTTAATTAATCGTATTTTTTTGATCAATTATCACTTAACTTCTTTCAAACAATCTCGGCACACTTTGATTTCTTCATCATCAATCGTGTAATCGATTTCAGTGGCATCATGCAGGCCGAATAAACACATCAAGAATTGGAGCATCATTTTTCTCCAGGCAAAAAAAAACACTTTGGTAAGGGTGATGGGACTTATATAAACTAGAAACCCTCCAGGGGATTGGGGCTCCTGGAGGGTAATTTAGAAACTACAGCTGTTTCTGATGGTTATTTTGCATACTATTCAATAAATTTTCAGTGACATAATATGCCAAAAATAAAATAATATTAACCAAATCAAACTATTAATCGATGCTAATTAATGATTTATCAAGCATTAAAAATGCCATATCAAATATCAACGATAGAGATAGTATTTGTTATATGATGTTATTTGATTCGGTCTACATAACAACTATAGGTAATCCACTTACACTTTTTGCATTGCCATTCACTACGGGCATTTAATTGATTAATCTGATCCCCATGAATAGTTCGAATCAATTTGTAATCATGCTTGCAAAAAATAGATTTGATAATTTTCTTAATCATACCCCACCGTTTTTTTAACTGAATTCCTTAAACCCCACTCACAACCCATGCCTAATACAGTGCCAGTGTTAAGTGGAATTAAATAAGATCTACAGCTTTCCCTCATATAAAAAAAAGCCCACACTTAGAATTGGTATGGGGCTTATAAAATAAGGACCATGGAAAAGTCCTTTTAGAAACTACAGCTAGTTTCTATTGGGTATTTTGTACACTAATCAAATAATATTCAGTGGCACAATATACCAAAATATAAAATAATGTTAATTAAATCACATTATTAAGAAAACTTAATTAATGATTTATTAAATATTTGAAAAGCCCGCCTAACCAGGTGGAGGTAAGCGGACTAGTACTTTATAACCATTTAATTCTTTTTACTGAGCGCGTTTTCTTTGAGTTGATTAAAAGATAGCACCACAAAGCAAAGTACAAAGAATATGCAGAAATAGTTTTCCAACGTTTGCTTTGAGTTATTTTTTAATTCTTGTCAGACAAGAATTATCATTATTAAAATAAATTTCAGCTTCACCATGCATTAAAAAATTTAGCTGTTTGCTCAAATTCATGCCTCTGAAAAATCAAAAAACCTCACAAAATTGTGAGACCTTTTAAAGACCATACTCAGTTGGTGTTTTAATTATGATTGTCATTGTTTGGAAAATTAAAATCTTTATAAGATTTAATAAAACAACTCCAATTATAAACCAATGATTTTTAAAAGCATTTTTAATACTTTTAAAAATCTTGTTCAAATCCTGTCTTGGGATTTGAAATGGTGTACTGATTGCATCGGCATTGACAGTAATATAAAAATAATGTGACATATCATTAATTTAACGTTTTTTTTTGATGTATTATTTTAGACATACTTACGGATAAGGTAATTTTTGAAATTTTAAAAATTAAATTAAATCCACCTTATTCTTTACTCCAGCAATTGTAAAAAATTTAAGAAACCTTTTTTAAATCTTAATGATGAAGCTCAATTTATGAAAAAGTTTCAGAATAAATAATTTCACCATTTATAAAATACAACATTAAATCCACAAATATTAAAAAAAATATACAACTACTGTTTATGAAATAAAAAATAATTATTACAAATCAATAATTTAATTATGGCATGAAAAATGCCAATACAAAAGACTTATTTTTTATGGAACTTTACTATGGCTCAATCAAAATCACATCTTAAGCACTATATTCGTTCTAGTTTACTGGCCATTATGTCTTTATCAAGTATCTACAGTTATGCAGCGACTACTGGAAATATTAGTGCAGTGAGTGATTATTATGCCCGGGGTTTGGATCAAACTGGAGGAGTAAGCCTTCAAGGCAGCATTGATTACCATCATGCTTCTGGTCTTTATTTAGGCAGTTTTGCTTCTAATGTAAAATGGTATGATAAAGATGGCGATGGCAATGTAGACAGTGATGTTGAATGGGATATTTATGGAGGTTATGCAACTCAGCTTAATAACAATTTGGGAGTTGATGTTGGTTTATATTATTTAAATTATCCCAATCAAACAAAATACAATACTTATGAAGTATATGCTGGACTTAACTACAAATTAGAAAATGTACATCCTGTTAATTTAAGTGCGAAAGTACATTTTACACCTGACCGTAATGCATATTTACCAGATCCAAAGAATCAGGATGAATCTGCATGGTATATTACAACTCAGGCAGATATTCAGCTCAAACCAAGTGTGACATTAACTCCTCAACTTGGCTATGCATTCGGTGATACCTTTGATCAGGAACGCATTGGTGGGCTAGATGAGTTTTTCACATATTCTCTTTCTCTAACCAAATCCTTTAATGATGGTATTTCTGCAAAATTCTCTTATGTCGGAATTGATCTTGATGGTCATGACAATAAAGTGATCATAGGATTAAGTAAATCCTTTTCTTTTTAATTGATTCTATTACGCCAGCCTGTTTTATGGGCTTAAAAAATAAGAAAGCTCCATTATTTTAATAATGGAGCTTTTCACTGATAGGTTATGCCCAAGGATGTCGTGGTGGTTTAACACCATTTAAAAAGTAATTTCCTACTAAATGATATTTCCAGCGCACTGGGTCGTGTAAAGTATGAGTCCGCGCATTTCTCCAGTGTCTATCAAGGTTAAGTTCTGCCAGAGTCGAACGTGTACCACTTAATTCAAACAATTTATTCGCTGCAAGAATAGCTACTTCCGTTGTTAGTACCTTCGCTTCAGCAACCAGCACAGATGCCTCAGCAACACTTTCTTCATTAGCTTGATTCGTGGCTACTTCAATCTGGTCTGCCGCCAAATCTAGAACTGCCTCAGCAGCACGCAACTTAATTTTCAAATCCCCAATTGCTGCAATCGTATAGTGATCATCTGTTGCCTTTTCTTGATTGGCATCAATCCATGGGCGAGCATACTGTTTAACGTATTGAATCGTTTCCTGAATAGCGCCTCGTGCAATTCCTGCATCTATAGCCGCTTGAATAATTTGCGAAACAGGTCCTGCGACTGTTGGATTTGCAAATGCTTGATAAATTGGAACAACATGTTCAACAGGTACTTTTACTTGCTCAATTGTCACAGTACCACTAGCTGTGGTTCTCTGACCAAAACCGGACCAATCATTAATCACAGTTAAACCATGAGTTTCTCTTGGAACTAATGCTAAATGTGGAAGACCATCTGTATTCACTGTCACGATAGGTACCCAATGTGCTAATAAAGCACCTGTCGCAAAGAATTTTTTACCATTCACTTCAAAACCATATTGATTAGCATTATCTGCTACAGGCTTAATAATAGTTTTAAAATCAGCAACATGTTTATTGCCTATTTCTGAGAATGCATTACCAAAACGTACACCATTTAGCACTAACTCAAAAAAGAACTTTTTCTGTGCTTCGGTGCCATCTAAACGAATATGTTCTAAAATGACCAAGTGATTTTGTGGTAATTGGCCTAATGACGGGTCAACAGATGAAATAATTTTGATGACTTCTAAAGCAGTACGCCATGAAACACCAGCACCGCCATACTGTTTAGGAACTGTAATCGCCCATAACCCACTTTGTGAAAAAGCATTCAATTCATCAACAGGTAGTTGCCGTTTTTGATCACGTAGAGATGCTTCTTTTGCAAATTGTTCAGCCAATTGTTGAGCTATACGAATTGCCTCATCCTCTGATTGAATACGATGTGCTGCTTGTGTAGGCAAAGTTTGAATAAATTGATCGATATTTAAGTTTGTCATTTTATTTTCCTGTTCAGTAAGATTTTATAACCAATAAAAAATTGTTTTTTTGTTAGAAACGATAACCTACATTTAAACTATATATAGTTGGATCTACATCCACACTTCCCACTTTATCGCCATTAATTTTGACATCAGTCTTAATATCGGCATAACGAACATCTGCACCCACACTCCACTCTGGTGTTAAGCGAATATCCGCACCAAGCTGTGCAGCCCATCCAACAGAGCTAGAAAGATGTAAATCCCCTCCACTTTTCAATTTTTCATCAAAGAAGTAGGTATAGTTAATCCCCGCACCAATATAGGGGCTAATTTTTGCGTTGGGTGAAAAGTGATATTGCACACTTAAAATGGGAGGTAAATGTTTAGTGGTCGCCGCATTGGCACCAGCAACAATAATGTCGTGTTTTGGAGGTAAGCCTACCAACAAATCTAAAGCAACATTCGGAGTAACAAAATATCCAATCGTTCCTGTTAATCCGAAAGTATCTTCAATATCAACTTTTGCAGTTTTATCAAAAATACTTCCTGGAGATGATGTTGGATCTATATTGCTAACTGCGCCACGAATTTGCCAACGATAGTCAGCGGCATTCGCCTGAGTATTAACTGACCCTAAAATTAGAATGGTATTTAACAATGTAAAATATATTTTACCTTTCATTTGTATGCCTATTTTCAATAAATACATTATCTGTTTTGCATAAAACGTACCAAAAATAAGATATTGTATTTATTACATTTTTATTTAAAATATATACTTATATTGCTCAATTTTATTTTAATATTGATGAATAACTGCTGTTCACTCAACAGCACAAATTAATGTGTATCATAAAATTAAAAAAATCATCAAATTAATGAAAACCAGTATTTCTCAAAATATTCGGTGAATTTTATAAAGCTTAAATTTTCGTAAAAAATGCAATCTATTGAAAAATAGGAATTTCATACTCAATAAAAAAACCTCAAGAGATTACTCTTGAGGTCATGAATATTTTAAAGCAGTATTTTATGCGGAAGCATGTATACGTGTATTCGGTGACAATAAGCCATGTTTAATTAATCTAGCTCGAATAATATTACGGCTTACACCTAATAATTTAGCCGTGTGTAATTGATTTTGATGACAATACTCATAAGCTGCTTCAGTAATCTCTGCTTCAAGCAGTTCATCAAGATTTTCAATGCCCTGCTCAAACCAATTAAATAATATATGTTTTAGTGTTTGATCCGAATTTTGATAAATAGACAAATTGTATTCACTAGATAACAAAGAATGTTTGAAACCGGATAGCTGAAAATCATAACTTTGAATCACACCATTTTTACACACCAGCAAAGCATGATGTATGGCATTTTCTAATTCACGAATATTTCCAGGCCAATGATAATCATGCAATAACTGTTGAGCTTCTGCACTCAATTCAGGTGATTTACGTTTCAGACTCTGTGAGTAATCATCAATAAAATGTTGTGCTAATGGAAGGATATCCCCTATACGTAAGCGTAATGGCAAAATATTCAAAGATGCGACTTTTAACCTAAAATATAAATCTTCTCTAAAATTTCCAGCATATACCGCTTCTTCAAGGCGAATATTTGTTGCGGCAATTATCCGGACATCAATCTTATGCGTCTTTCGAGAACCTAAACGGACGATTTCATTTTCTTGTAAAATACGTAAGAGCTTAACTTGAATGTTAGGTGATAAATCTCCAATTTCATCTAAAAAAATCGTTCCTCCCTGTGCGGCTTCAAACCAACCAATTTGCTGGTTAATTGCCCCTGTAAAAGCACCTTTTTCATGTCCAAATAGTTCTGTTTCTGCCAAAGTATCGGACAACGCCCCACAATTCACCGCGACAAAAGGCTGATGTTTTCGGTTTGAAAGTAAATGAATTTTTCGAGCAACCAACTCTTTACCAGTACCTGTTTCACCAATAATCAGAGCAGTCGCCTCACTCGGGGCAATTTGTTCAATATAAGACATAAGCCGTTTTGAATTTTGGTCCTCAAATACATATGCACTGGCTTTCACCGTACGCATCAGTTGACGAGATTCGGGATGTTTTACGATATCCAAATTAATCTCCAAAATTCAAAATAAATAAGTTAAATGTAAACCGATTTATCAAATATAATCATATTGATAAAGAAAAAAATGGTCTATATATGATGTTTCAATAATTACATCAGTAAATAAGGTCAGTAATTACATCAGTAAATAAGGTCAGTAATGGCTATTAAATAAGTTTTAATAATAAGAAACCAATAATATTAACTGCTATTAATATTAAATTTAATTATTTACCTTTTTACTCTGATTTATTCCACACTCTTTATAATATTCGTAATAAGTGTTTCTGTTTCAACAGAAAATCAACATTTCATTCTTTTGGAGAATACCAATGAGCCACAATTTTATTATAAATAATTGAATTTAAATAATTATTTCATTGGAATAATGTTTGTACTCAGCTTAAATGAGATCATAAATTTGAGAATAAAGCATGGATATTTTTTGTTTTTTACTTACCTATGGTAATAGGCAATTTCTGAGAACAAATCTAAGTGCGGATACTTTTGGGATAGTACGGCTTTCTTATTCTAACTGGACGTTCATGTGACGATTCATAATGTGATCCTCATTTCAATTCATATCAAAAATTTGAAATGAAAATCCTCTTTATATTTCTAACCTAATGCTAACCCAAATACAGGATAAAAAATTGTGAATATTTTAAATAAGAGTCATCGTCTTTGTAGTCTTTCAGATGTCATTCCATCTGCACAATTTTTAGCTCAACAGTTCGCCCAAACTGCTATACACCGAGATAGAACTGGTGGTACGCCCAAATATGAACGAGATCTAATCCGTCAAAGTGGGTTATTGTCTTTATCCATTCCTCAGGAATTTGGTGGTTTTTCAGGTACATGGAAAGATACCTTTGACGTTGTCCGAATTTTTGCTCAGGCTGACAGTTCAATCGCTCATGTCTTTGGTTTCCATCACTTATTACTTGCAACTATCCGCCTATTTGGCAATGCTCAACAATGGCAACGATGGTATAAAGTCACTGCAGAAAAATCATGGTTTTGGGGTAATGCCTTAAACCCACTTGATAAACGGACAATTGTTAAACATCAAGATGGATGGTACGAATTTTCAGGGAAAAAAAGTTTTTGTTCTGGGGCTTTAGATTCTGAGATGTTGATTGCATCAGGGATTGATGAAAATAATGGTAAATTACTGATTGCTGCTGTGCCTACTTCCCGTTCAGGTATTACTCTCTATCATGATTGGGATAATATTGGGCAACGCCAAACAGATAGTGGAAGTTCAATTTTTGAACGCGTGCGTGTCGAAGCTAAAGATATGCTGCTTGATCCTGGGCCGTTAAGTACCCCTTTTTCTTCTCTTAGACCTCTGATTGCCCAGCTGGTTTTTGTCAGCATGTTTTTGGGTGTTGCAGAAGGTGCTTTTACAGAAGCCAAGCATTATACAAGAAATGAATCTAAGGCCTGGTTTTTATCAGGTGTTGATCAAGCAAATGAAGACCCATATATATTGCGTCATTATGGTGAATTTTGGTTAGCATTAGAGTCATTAAAATTACTTAATCAAAATGCTATAGCTAAATTACAGCAGGCATGGGATATCGCTGAAAATTTAACAGAAGCACAACGTGGAGAGGTTGCTCTGGCTGTAGCTACAGCAAAAGTAGCGGCAACTCGTACCAGCCTGGACATCAGTAATCGCATTTTTGAGGTTACAGGAGCCCGAGCCACACATGCTGCTTTATGCTTGGATCGTTTTTGGCGTAATGTTCGAACCCAAAGTCTGCATGATCCCGTGGAATATAAAATTAAGGACTTGGGGCAATGGGCATTGAATGATATTTATCCCAAAGCATCCTTCTATTCATAATCATATTAAAACTCAGCAAATCTCTCATAAAGAACAGATCGGTCCATGTATATGGAAGAAGGAATAAATTAGATGCATCAGGATATTATTACGCTACCCGAAATTAAGGAACGGAGCCATTCACATAAAGCGACAGCACAAGTTTTTCATGATCCTGAATCAAAAAAATTACTGGAATATATTAAACAAATAGCCCCAAGTGAAGCCAGTGTACTCATTCATGGGGAAACCGGTACAGGCAAAGAGCTGATTGCACGCCAAATACATGATCATAGTCATCGCAGAAATAAACCTTTTATTGCAGTCAACTGCGGTGCATTTTCAGAAACACTGGTTGAAAGTGAGCTTTTTGGCCATGAAAAAGGTGCATTTACGGGAGCACTTTCAAGTAATGCTGGATGGTTTGAGGCAGCAAATGGAGGAACGTTATTATTGGATGAAATTGGAGACCTATCAAAACGCATTCAAGTCAAATTGCTTCGAGTATTACAAGAACGTGAAGTTGTACGGCTAGGTTCACGTAAAAGCATTCCCATCAATGTTCGAGTACTGGCAGCAACCAATGTTAATCTGGAGCAGGCTATCCTCGCTGACCAATTCCGTGAAGATTTATATTATAGATTAAATGTTATTACATTAAATATTAAACCATTACGTGAACGTAAAGGGGACATTTTACCCCTAGCCTATCATTTCATTGATAAGTACCATGCCCAGCTTGGTTATAATAAAGCTGAATTTTCAGATGCTGCAAAAGATAAAATCAGAAAATATTCATGGCCTGGCAACATCCGTGAATTAGAAAATGCGATTCATCATGCCCTGCTTATTTGTCAAAATAACATGATTGAAAGTGATGACCTTAGCCTGCTTAAATCACCTTCACAGTCACATCAACCTAAGCTAGATGAACATAAAATTGAACCAGTAATTGATCCAAAATTAAAAGAAGTTTTTCATAGCCTATTCCAGCAACATCAAGGGAAAGTTTATGCTCAGTTTGAAGATCAATTATTGCGCATTGCATATCATTATTGTCATCAAAATCAGGTTAAAACAGCACAACTATTGGGACTTAGCCGCAATGTAATTAGATCACGTCTTATTGAATTAGGTGAACTCATTGTAAGCAAACGTGGAGCAGAATAATTGAAATTTATAGAATTTTAAACATGCAACTCTGATTTTCACCTAGAGCTGCATGTTCTACTATTGAGGACTTTGATTCTATTCTTTACTTCCACCACCTATTTGCCATACATAAATCGGTTCTGTTCCATTAACTTCCCAGTCCCCTATAATTTTTTCTTTATAAATAAGTGGATTATGAGAAGACACTGTACGAGCATTACGCCAGAAACGATCTAAGGATTTTTCACGACTCGCTGCTGATGCACTCAATGCATTAAACAAATTACTGGTGAGCTCTAGTACCAAATCTGAAATCACAACTTGTCCTTGTGCAGATTCTATCTCGGCCAGAATATTAGCTTGTTTTTCAGATTCCTGATCCAGAGAAAAATGTGATTGATATGCCTGCTGAGATGCTCTGGCAGCTTGCAAAGCTATAGCTTCAGCTGCATAGGCCTGAGCGGATGCCTTCCCAATGACTTGCAAAACTTGAACATCCTGATCCACACGACTTCCATTACCATGACTAAACACGCGTGTCCGTTGGCGGACTTGATGGCTAAATTCTTCAACAGCTGCCTGTGCAATTCCTGCAAGCGTAGATAGATGAAATAACTGATAAAATGCTGTTTGATATTTAAATCTAGTATTAAAGGAAATCACCTCATCTACTTCAGCATTCAATAAGGTTGTGGTTCCGCTTCCAGTGGTTCGTTGACCAAAACCATCCCAGTCATCCTGAATTTTCACCCCGTGCTGTGCTGTACGAGTTGCAGCAATAACAGATTCACCCGTATCAGCATCTTGAGCATATAAATCTAACCAATCCGCAAAAATACTACCAGTAGTGTAATATTTTTTTCCACTGACTAACCATTTTTCACCTTCCTGAAAGACCTTGGTAATCACATCACCAATTTTTACCGGACCAACTTCTGTCCAGGCATTACCAATGATTTCACCATCAGTAAAACGCTGAAACCAATGGCTCTGATCTATATCCCGATGCGCATTCAGTCGATCTTCTACGAATGCAAAATGACCACGCCATGCCTGAGTTACATTGGAATCCGCTTTAGACAACTCAATTAAAAGCTTAAACAATTGAGGAATAGAAGCACCATCCCCTCCATGTTCAACTGGTACACGGACTGCTCCAAAACCTGCTTTTTTTAGCCAATTGATCTGCTCAAAAGGTAAAATACGATCCTGTTCACGCTGTACTGTCCCTTCTGCAATTTTAGTAAAAATGGGACGATATTTTTGTGCAAGTACTTCATAATCCGCACTATGGTTTAAATCAGTAATATTTTGCAAAGTTGTCATATCTGCTTCCTGTATACATCTTTAAACAAGATGTTAAAAATAGAATTTTCTTATGGTTGATTTGGCTAATTTTAACCCGCTGCCTTAATTTTCTCTTTTTCTTGTGCTTCCAGTTCACGCACTAGAGGCAGAACTTTTGCTCCAAAGTATTCAACTTCTTCAATAAAGTGTAAAAAACCAGACAAGATCAGATCTACACCCGCCGCTTTTAATGCAACAATACGCTCAGCAATTTGCTGCGGTGTTCCAATAAGATTGGTTTTAAAGCCATCGTTATACTGCACCAGGTCTTCAAAAGTTGATTTTGCCCAGTTACCTTCACCCTCTGGACTGGCTGCACCAGCCTGACGCGTTGCATCACCAAATGCATGAACCGCTTCTGGGTTGGCTTTATCTATGATTTCCTGTAGAACAGCTCTTGCTTCTTCTTCCGTATCTCGAGCAATAATAAAAGCATTCACACCAATCTTGACTTGATGATTATTTTTTTGAGCTTTTTCACGAATATCCTGAATTTGTGCTTCGATACCTTCAACCGTATTTCCATTGGTAAAGTACCAGTCCGATACTCTTGATGCCATATCTCGTGCAGCACGTGAGCTCCCGCCTTGGAAGATTTCTGGGTGCGGTTGCTGCAATGGTTTTGGCTTCAATGTGTAATCTTTGAACTGATAATATTTACCCTTAAAATTAAAGTTATCTTGAGTCCAGATTCCTTTTAAGGCGCGAATAAACTCTTCAGAACGGGCATAGCGTTCATCATGCGTAGGCCATTCTTCACCAATCGCATCAAACTCCCCCTGAAACCAGCCACTGACCACGTTGATAGCGATACGGCCTTGAGTTAAATGATCAATTGTTGCCAACTGTTTCGCAGCTAATGCGGGTTTCCAAGGACCAGGTAAAATAGCTGCAATGACTTTTAATTTTTCAGTTGCAGCCAAAATTGCATGACTGAATGAAACTGATTCATGCTGAAATTCAGCACCATAACCCGCAGTAAAACGGATTTGAGACAATGCATAATCAAAACCACTTTTTTCTGCAACCTGTGCCAAACGACGGTTATAATCAATATTCCACTCAGTACGTTGCTCAATATTACTCACTACAAGGCCACCACTAACATTAGGCACCCAATATGCAAAACGGATGTCGTGAGAATTATTCGTATTTTCTATAGCCATGTTAAAACTCCTTAATTTGTATCATTAGAAAATAAATTAAATAGATAAGAACTAACCCACATTTTGGGTCACTTTTAAATTTTGAATATGTTTAAGAAAAAGGGCGTGCGATTATCGCTAATATATTGATTAAGCTTAATATATTTCTCATCCTGATCTTTACTACTAAAAGCTAAATTGCTGGCAAATAACAATTGGGGAATTGAGCGGCTGACAGCAAGTTTGATTCTTTCAATTAATAATTGATCTACGATTTGATAATTTTCGAAATTTTTGTCTGTTGCAAACACGCCTATAGGTAAAATCTGGGCTTGAAAAAAGCTGAATAGGGGACGAAATTGATGATCAAGCATTAAGGCATGACGCTCACTGCCCCCAGATGCAGCCAATAATACTGGCTTATCAACTAATGCAAATTGATCGACATAGTCGAACAAATGTTTAAATAACCCCGTATATGAAGCCCGGTATACTGGACTAGCCACAATCAAAGCATCTGCTGTTTCAATAAGATCAAGTGCCTCCTGAACTTCAGTTGCAAGTAAATCCCGTCTGGTGGCACCATTCACTAAATGACCAATTTCACTTAATTTTACATATTTTATTTCGATATCAATGTGTTGCTGTAACTCAGCTAATATTGCATCAACCAATGCTTCTGTTTTTGAAGGTGTTTGAGCTGAGCCTATAACAGCCACTAGCTTTAAAGGGTGAAAAGAAGATATTAAACTCATCATAAATAACCTGAATTGGGCTTAAAATACATAAATCAGTATTCCGTTTAGGTCTATATACGCGAAAATCATGCCAATATTTATATATATATATTTCAATAACTTAAATAAAATAATATTAAAACCTATTTCTTCTTAAATACATTATTTGTTGGAATAGTGTTCCCCTAACAACACTTATTCATTTTGTCATACAAAAAAAAGCGCTGATAAATCAGCGCTTTTTTATAAAACTTAGCAGCATATTTCAAGTTACCTTGAAATATGACTTAAAGAACTGTTATCCACAGAATCATACTGCTTTACCTAAATAGGCCTTTTGAATTTCGCCTGTTTCATACAATTCCCTTGTTTGGCCTGAAGCATAAACTGATCCATTGTCAATTACATAAGCATAGTCTGTATATTCAAGTGCCAAACGTATATTTTGCTCTGCAACCAGAAAACTTGTACCTTGCTGCTGACGTAATTGTTGAATTAACTCGAAAATTTCATAACTGATTTTTGGTGCTAATCCCATAGATGGTTCATCCAGTAAAACCAATTCAGGCTCAGTCATCAATGCCCGACCGATGGCCAACATTTGTTGTTCTCCACCTGAAGTATAACCAGCTAATGTCTGCTTTTTATCAGCCAGTCTTGGAAAATAATGATAAATTTTTTCCAAAGCCTGATTGAGTTTTTTCGTAGATAAGTGTTGTATAAAGCCGCCTGTCCGTAGATTTTCATCCACTGTTAAATGTGCAAAACAATGCCTGCCTTCAAGAACTTGAACCAAGCCTTTTTTCACAATATCACTCGGATTTTTACCACGGATTGACTCTCCCTGATATTCGATCTCACCTTGCTGAATTTTTCCATTATCAGCAAAAATCAGCTGCGATATTGCTTTGAGTGTCGTGCTTTTCCCTGCACCATTTGCACCTAATAAGGCTACAACTGAACCTTTAGGCACAGTCAAACTGACTTGTTTTACAGCTAAAATGCTTTCTTCATAAACAACTTCAATATCTTTGACATTTAATAGCGGCCCAGTTTTGGCTGATTCAATCATGTTTGATAATCCGGACATGCAGCAATTCCTCTCTTAATCTTCAGTAGCACAGTTCCGGACAGTAATACCCTGTTCTTTAGCATATTGTTGTGATGATTTTTCAATGATAGGGCGCAATAATTCACGATCTGCCTGTACCCAGTCACTAATCACTTTCCAAGATTGCCCATCCCACTGTTGGAAACGCACTGCTCCACCACCTTCATGATCTTCACATGAAAGTTTTAGAGGTTGTACCAAACCATACGCACCAAGTTCTTTTAAACGTTCATCTGTTAAATGGATGTTTTCAAAGCCCCAACGAACTTCTTCACCCGTTAAAGGACGCTTACCAAATTTTTCTTGAGCTACACGAACAGCTTCTACATTTAAAATACCATTCACAACGCCAAGGTTATAATAAACCGTACCAAAACGTTTTTTATCGGCTAAGTCTGATTGTCCTTTATCTAGAACTAAAGATTTGATTTCTTGTAATACTGGGAAATTCGTTCCTGATGGATGGGTTGTGATAGAAATAAAGCCATTTGCAGCATTACCTGCTGGCGCTGCATCTTCTTCAGAGTTTGACCAGATATTCCCAATAATTTTATTTGTTGGATAACCAACTTTTTGTGCCGTTTTTAAAGCAACGGGATTCATTACCCCCCAGCCACGTAAAATAACCCAATCAGGCTGAATGCGTCGAATGTTCAACCATTGTGATTGCTGCTCATTCCCTGGATGCGGTACTTCAATATGGGTGACTTCAAAACCATATTTTTTAGATAAAATATCAATTACAGGGATTGTTTCTTTACCATAAGGTGATCCATGGTAAAGCACGACAATTTTCTTGCCTTTAAGATTTTCAATTCCACCACTTTGTTGTCCTAAATAATTCACAATGGCAGATACTTCACTATATGGATTTAACTGCAAGGGAAATACATAAGGGAATACACGACCATCTGTAGAATCTGTACGACCATGGTTAATGGTAATCAACGGCAATTTATCTTTTGTAGAACGTTCTAGTGTTGCATAGGCAATTCCCACAGATAATGGATTGGTAGCTGCTGCTGGTGCTCCATTTAAACCTTTTTTCAAACGTTCATAGCACTCAACCCCTTTTTCAACAACATATTCGGTTTCACATTCTGACCAGACCATCTTTACACCATTCACGCCGCCTTTGGCATTAATCGCTTTGAGATAATCAATAAAGCCGCCAAAGAAACCTGTTCCACCTGATGCATAAGGACCAACACGGTAACTCTGCAATGGGAAATATTGTGCATTCTGATCAGACAATTGTGCTGGTTCTACAGCAGTTGCTTGTGCCTGTGCTGGTGCTTTTTCTAATGGTTGTTCAGGTTTATCCTTTTTGGTGACCAAAACAATGATTACAAGGATGATCGCAATAGCAACCAACCAGAACCATAAGGATTTAAACAATTTCATTTTATGCCTCTAAATAGATAAGTAAATCAATGGAATTCATTCAAAGTAATTAATAACGTAATGGCCAGGCTCTTAATCGTTGATAAAGCGTGCGTAATAAACGGCTCAGACCTTCAGGCTCTTTGATGAGGAAATAAATAATCAAAGCACCAAAAATAATTTTTTGCAGATTTTGTAATAGCGCCTGGTCAATCCCCTGACCAAAAATAGCTTGGCCAAATACACTCAAAAAAATCGGAAGCAATACAATAAAAGCGGCACCATAGAAGCTGCCTGCTAAACTGCCTAGCCCACCAATAATAATGATGAATAGAATTTGAAATGAGCGGTTCAGATCAAGTCCATTCGCTTCAATTGTTCCAAGATAGGCAAAGGCCCACAGTGCACCGGCAATTCCGAGATAAAAGGAACTGATGGCAAATGCTAGTAACTTGGTTCTTCCGACTGGAATACCAATAGTGACGGCAGCTGTTTCCATGTCTCGGACGGCTCTAAAATTCCGCCCATATTGACTTTGTATAAGATTGCGGGCTAAAAAAGTCAGTACGACCACAATGCTCAATGTCAGCAGATAATGTTCAGCCGGACTACTCAGCGAATAACCCAATATTTCCATAGGTGGGACAGAAATTACCCCTGAAGCATTGTGATTAGTGAACCAGCCATACTGCGTGAATAACCAGGGAACAAAAAATTGAGCAGCCAACGTAGAAACAATTAAATAAAATCCTTTAATTCTCAAACTAGGCAAACCCACCAAAATCCCAAAGACAGCGGAAATAAGTCCCCCCAAGAGAATACTCAGCAGTAACGGCAATTGAGGAACACGTAACTCCAGGTTATAAGTTGCAAATGCTCCCACAGCCATAAACGCCGCAGATCCTAATGACAATTGCCCTGCATAGCCGGTCAAAATATTTAACCCTAAACCTCCTAATGCCAAAACTAAATAAGGGACTAAAATGGCATTAAACAAATAGTCCGAACCCACAAAAGGCAGGAAGACAAAAGCGATTAACAGACCAAAATAGAACAAAATGCGATGTTCTTTTAAACGAAAAATACGCTGTTCATCTTGATAATACTGAGGATATTGTCCTGATTGACTAAAAAGAAACATATATTAGACCCTCGCAACTTGCTGCTGACCGAACAAGCCTGTTGGTCGTACCAATAGAAATAGGATAGCGAGTAGGTATGGGAACCAGTTTTCTATACCTGAACCAATTAATCCACCTAAATAGATTTCTGCGAGCTTTTCACTTGCACCAACAATAAGCCCTGCCACAATAGCGCCTGAAATTGAAGTAAAGCCACCGATGATCAACACCGGTAATGCTTTCAGTACAACCAGTGATAATGAAAATTGCACACCTAAACGAGCTCCCCACAATAGACCTGCAACTAATGCAACAAAGCCTGCTACAGTCCAGACGAGAATCCAAATTTTATTGAGCTGAATCCCAATTGACTGAGCTGCAAGTGGATCATCGGCAACTGCTCTAAGGGAAATACCAAAACGTGTCTTGCTAAAAAGTAAAGATAAAATGATGACTAAACTTCCTGCTATCGCAGTCGCAAAAAGATCAAATTTGCTGAGCATAATTCCAAAGACATCAATAGGGGTGTCAGAAATTCCCAGATCTAGACCATGAACCTGTGTTCCCCATACGGTTTGTGCTACACCCTCAATGACATAGCTTAATCCCAGCGTTGCCATAAATAAGGTAATCACAGAGCGGTTAATCAAATGCCGTAAAATCAATGCATCAATCAGCAAAACTAAAATAAAAATCGAGAATAAAGTCACAATAAATGCGACAACGAATGGAATGCCGAGCTCTGTTAAATTAACAAAGGTCAATGCAGCAAAAAGTACTAATGCTCCCTGAGCAAAGTTAAATACTCCAGATGCACGATAAATCAACACAAAACCGATGGCGACTAAAGAGTACATAACCCCTGCGAAAGTCCCACCGAGTAATACTTCAAGAAAGAAAGACATGAAATAGACCTCAATTTTTTAATGAATTTTTATGTATTTAACTGGCGTCAATCTCTTGCATTCCCAGATAAGCACTCAACACCTCTGGATGTGCCTGAATATCTGCTGCTGAGCCGTCTGCAATTTTTTGCCCATAGTCCAGTACAACAATGTGATCCGAAATATTCATAACCACACCTAAATCATGCTCAATCATTAAAATAGTGATTCCCAAACGCTGGTTTATCTTTTGAATAAAATTAGCAATACTTTGCTTTTCTTCATGATTCATACCCGCCATTGGCTCATCCAAAAGCAATAATTCAGGCTCAGCTGCCAAAGCACGTGCTAGTTCAACCCGTTTTTGCAAGCCATACGATAAGGTACTGACAATCTGCTCACGATATTCCTGTAAATTAAGCAGCTTTAAAATTTCTTCAACTTTATAACGCTGCTCATCATCATTTTTTTTAGCTTGTGGTAACGATAAAATGGCAGCAAATAACGAATACTTACTTTTTAATACTCGCCCCGCCAGGACATTATCCAATACCGACATTTGTTTAAATAAAGCCAGATTTTGAAAGGTCCGAGCGATTCCTAAATGCGGTGCATGCTTCGCTTTGTAATGATTAAGCAGTTTTCCTGACAAAATAATCTGGCCCGACTGTGGCTGGTAAATACCGTTTATAATGTTAATAACAGAACTTTTTCCTGCACCGTTCGGCCCGATCAAAGAACAAATATGTCCTTTATCTACCTTAAAACTCAGTTTTTTCAGGATTTTAGATGTACCAAAAGCCAGATCAATATCCTTGACTTCTAAATAGGTTGTAGTGATTGATGTCATACTCATCTCCTACTGCACTAAGCTGACTGAAATTACTGCTGTCTCATGATTAAAGTCAGCAAGCTGGGTGATATTCCATTCTGCCTGCTGTCCCCAATACTCTACTTTTACGCCTAAGTTTTCGTAAAAACGTTGAGTAATTTCATCAAGCCCTTCCCCTACAATCAAAGCTGTTTTTAATCGAGAAAATCCAAGCTCTTCCAAAATGGCTCGTTTGAATAATCCAAGAAGAATTTTTTGGAGAAGACTCAGCGGTAACTGCTGCTGAGCTTGCAGTAATACAGTGTAATAAGCTTTTCTGAGCCAACTGCCTGATTGTGGCAAACGTTGAATAATGAGCTGTTCAACACGCTCATAAGTTGACTTCGTTCCAAGTACCAAGGTAGGTGCGATAACTTGTCTATCCTGATCCCGTGTTTGCAAAGTCTCAGGAATATTTAAGCTGAATCCAGCAAGTAACCATGCTGACCACAAATAACGAATATGCCCAATACTTGAAAATGCTCGAGCAATAAATGCTTCTTCATCTTCATTTAGCTCATGAGTTTGAACCAGTAACTCTGCTTCCTGAATTAGATCTTGATGTGAGTAATCAATACTGAATCTTTGATTGTTTTCAAAATGTTCAAAACTAAATGCAATTTGTGAAGCTGGAATATTTATACTGTTAAAATCAATCAATGGCGTTTTATTTTCAGCTAGCAAACTTGTCAAATCGACAATATGTTCATGCTGAATCTGCTTCAGATTATTTTGTTCAAGATAAAAAATATACGCTGGATCGCAATTTAAAGACTCGATTGAGACCAGCCACTCCAATTGCTCAACTAAAATATAGTCAGGTTTTAATGCTGCTAAATATTTGACAAAATCATGCTTAATGGAATTTTCAAAGCTTTGATCAAATAATTGAACCTTGCCACCTAATGCCTGTATGGCCAGACTGATTGCAACAATATCAACATTGGGACTACTACAAATTAAAAAAACCTGATCTTTTTTTAAACCCAATTTATCCAATGCTGATGCATATTTTTCACTTCTTTTTAGTAATTCATGCCAGGTCCATTGCTCCCATCGACCTAATTTTTTATGTCTGAGTGCTATTGCTTTCGGTCTAAGTTGTGCGTGATAAGCCAACAAAGAAATAAGACTGTGCATAGATGCCGACATTCTGCAAAACTTCCTCCTCATATCGTTTGTAAAAACAATGTGAGACTTGAATAAATATTGCAGTATCTATTTCAATTTATGTGCCAACTATCATTATCAATAATATCAAGCACTTATTTAATAGACATACATCGCCTTGTTTATTTTTTTTCTAAAAAATGTTGAACTACTGTTTTATATGCAACAATCATCAAAATTTTTGGCAGATAGATTTAAAATTTTCTTATTTTATAAGTACTAAAAAATAGCATTGCTACTAAATACATCCGGCAAAAGTTACTTTGGTAATTTCAAATCAACGTCTGGAATTACAGTACTTGGTCTGAAATCAACTTTATAGCGATATGTACTCACACCTGCCATTAAGTTGCTCGGAGAAATAAGTGACATTATCGGAAATACCTCATGAGTGTTTCTTGAACTCATCCGCACCAGTCTTACAAGTCACATCAACTTTGCGCTCACCAACTGGATCAAAAGAACACTTACCTTCAATTGTTAAGATGTATTCACCAGTGATGCCATTGTAGAAAACAATACGGCGATCTAGCTGAAAGTTGTCAGCTGCATATGACAAGTTACGCGAAGCAACTTGAGCATCACGCGAACAACCTACAATTCCAATTGCGCACATCAAGCCAACTGCTAGTAGTTTTGTTTTCATTGATTCACTATCCTTTAGGCAATAAAAAAGCCCAATCAAATTAATGATCAGGCTTATGTTTTCTGGTTTGGTATTATTCAACTTCTTTCAAGCAATCCCGGCACACCTGGATTTCTTCATCATCAACCGTGTAATCAATTTCTGTTGCACCATTCAGGCCGAATAAACACATTAAGAATTGGAGTATAATTTTTTCCAAAAAAAAGTCCCATGCGAGGGATGCATAGGACTAAAACAAGAGAAACTACAGCGTTTCAATTCGTTGGCGCATTATAAACATGTATTTAAAATATATGAATAGCAAAAACTACCAAATCTATAAAAAATGAAAGTTTATAAATAAAAACCAGAGTATTTTCATGCCTTGGTTTTTATACATATCCTAGAAAAAGAAAAGCCCCGACATATGAATGACGAGGCTTATATGTCGTAATACTTTCGACAAAATATAAAAATCTTCAATAAAAAACCTGCTTAACTCTCCCAAATTAAACAGGCCTAATTCCACTAATACCTTAGAATTTTTGGAGTTATTATTTGTTTTCACTAAATATAGGATTAAATTATTTCAACATTATTAAAATAAAAAAAACATGATTATTAATTTAATTAATCGCATTTTTTTTAATCAATTATTACTTAACCTCTTTCAAACAATCCCGACACACTTTAATTTCTTCATCATCAATCGTGTAATCGATTTCTGTCGCACCATGCAGGCCGAATAAACATATTAAGAATCGGAGCATATATTACCCTCAACGATATGGTCCCTTCACAAATGTATTTCTAGTTAAAAATATATGAAGGTACCATCAGGATATTTTAATTATGGTGAAACAGGATTTATTTAATTCGATCTAAATAGCGACCATATGTAATCCATTTACACTTTCCACATTGCCACTCACTGCGAGCATTTAAATGGTTAATCTGATCCCCATGAATAGTTCGAATCAGCTTGTAATCATACCCCCACCATCTTGTTAACTGAATTCCCTACACCCAACTCACAATCTAAACATACAGTACTATTGGGAATTGGAATTAAATAAGGTCTACAGCTTTCCCACATGCAAAAAAAAAGCCCACTCAAGGAAAGTGATGTGGGCTTATAAACTAAGGACCTTGGGAGGTCATTCAGAAACTACAGCAGTTTCTATTGGTTATTTTGTACACTATTCAAATAGTTTTCACTGGCTGAATATTCCAAAAATTAAGATAATACAAAATAAATCAATATATTATAAAAACATAATTAATTATTTGTTAAATATTAAAAAAGTCCGCTTAACCTGGGGAAGCTAAGCGGACTAGTACGGGGTATCATCTTTTTTATTTTTATTGCACTTTCTCTTTGGAGCAAAAAAAATATATCACCATGCTTTGATTTACAAAGTATTGAGAATGCACAGGAACTGTTTTTACTCGTCTACTTTGGGTTATTTTTCTTTTTAAGGTATGGCAATTTTGATTTAAACATTACTTCATTTTTTGTCACCCTGAACTCTTTTTTTGTTCCAGGATGAATAAAAGTATTTTCATCATTTAGACCAATCACCTTTTCATTAATCACTATTTGAGGCAAAGGTACACATACAGGTTTTGTTCCGTATTCATTGAAAATCTTTTCAAACACCCGCTTTACCACTATCTTCATACCACAACGACTTATAGCTTTTACTTCTTTTAATATAAAAATTTTAGACATTTCCAATAACTCTTTTTATTTTTTTCCAAAGAATTATAGAAGTGCCATCTTTCTGTGTTGTTAATTTTTTATATAAATTTGTGATCAAAAAAAATCTAGTGGCGGCAATTAATCTTAAACCACTACGAATAAGGGAAGCCGCCATAAGGTGCCCTGATATTGCTTACACAGAACATTTCTCAGGGCATTAAAAAAGCCCCCTATTTAGTGAGCTCTTAAATTCAATTCTTTGGCTTCCGTATATACACTTCAGCCTGATCTGTGGCATCGCACAACTTCATATTTTTGGATAGTCAAACCCCAGAGTTTAGCCACATCCCATCAACAGGGATTCTTTACCAACAGCCACCATCAAGTGAGCAGATTGCTAAGGCAAATAAAGTTGCCAAGGTTAAGGCGGTTTTAAAAGAGTTTGCTGCTATTTCTTTAATTGGCATCACCGTTGTTTCAACCCTATTTACAGTTCGCAACTGTTCAGATGATGCAGATCGTCAAGCTGTGCAGACAGTTAAGTTTCAGATGGAGGTGGGGAAATGAATGGTGCACATGAATATGCAGGTTTATTTAAATCTGCTCAGTATGGGAATCTCTACCTTCTTTCTCATCACCATGCTCGTGGACAAACATTCCAAATATTTGTCGTTCCTAAAGGTTTTCAGATTAAACTAGGGGGAATTAATGCGCCACATGGTTGTATTCAGGTTTATGGAATTCTTGGTGGTCACCCTGGTTGGACTGAATTTTATGGTTGGATTCATAAAGGCCCTTGGCAGCAAGATTTCTACAAACCTGTAGCTGAGTGCAGAGCTGAAATAGAAAAGCTTGAGCAAGAAAAAGCAGAAGCAGAAGCTTTAGCTAAAAGAGAAAAAGAGAAAAAGAGAAAGAGTTGCAATGCAATTGGCAACTTATGGAGACCTATCATGAACGCTCAAACTAAACCTGAATTGTTCGCTCCTTGTTTTCCGCTGCTGAATATCGACCTAGTGAAAATTGAACTGGCTCGACTTGATGTTCTGGTTGATCAGGTGGCTGCTGACCTTGTGGGCTTATCGAATGCTGACACCACATCAACAGTAAATACGCATTGGATTACTTTTATGAAGATGCCAGATATAGAAAGTTGTATAGAGGTGAATCAATGACAGCAATGGCAAACATAGGTAACTTTATTGTTGCCCTACCACCTTCAGACATTTGGTTGACAGATAATCAGGCGGCAGAATTTTTAAGTTTTTTAAGTTATGAAAAAGGATATTTCAAAACATCTATTATTTGCTTAAAAGGATTCCCAAAACTAAAGTATGTTACAGAAACTGTAAAAGGCCGAAGATGGAACTTGAAAAAATTATCTGACTGGTTAAATGAAAGGCCGGAAGATTTGAAAAAAGCAGTAAGTAGACCCCGCAAAATATAGCAGGGTTTTTCTTGTCTAAAAAAATGGATTACGCCAATATTACGCCAAAGTATATATAAGTTATTGATTTTATAATAAGTTGTGGTGCGCTCAGCGCGCACCATAAACAAAACATATAATATTGATTTTTATAAATAAAAAATTAAACCAGAATAGCTTTTACCGTAAAAAATACCGTATAAATACTATTCACTTTTTCAAATTGATAATTTGAAATTTAGTGACGTAATTTTGACCTATATCAAATTCAGTATATTGAATCAGTTTGAAATGTTCTTCAAATTTTCAATTAGCATTTTAAACAGTATATGGGTTCTAACATCCTTACAACCTAATAAAATCATTATGTTATAACATCATCTTTTTTGTATTTGTTTTTTTCATGTATCATTCAAGAATACAACTTCAAGGGTTAGATTATGTTTGAAAATATTGATGCTTTAAAGACAAAATTAGATGAGCATCGTCCTCTTTCCCCTGCAATTGTAAAAAATCTACAAGAAGATCTTATTGTTCGTTGGACATATCACTCGAATGCAATCGAAGGCAATACACTTACTTTGCTAGAGACCAAAGTCGTTTTAGAAGGCATAACTGTTGGTGGAAAAGCATTACGAGAACATTTCGAGGCAATCAACCATAGAAATGCTATCTACTATGTTGAAGATATTATTCGTAAAGAAGAGCCTTTTTCTGAATGGCAGATTCGAAATATCCACCAGCTCATTCTAAAAAATATTGATGATGACAATGCAGGACGTTATCGCCAACAAAACGTATTGATTTCAGGTGCTACAACTACCCCACCCGACTATACATTATTGAATGACAAAATGGCTCAGCTTGTCGATTGGTACAACTCTGAGGCGCATAAGCTGCATGCTATTGAACGTGCAGCTAAAGTACATGCAGATTTTGTAGGCATACATCCATTCATTGATGGGAATGGTCGTACATCGCGTCTCTTGATGAATCTTGAACTCTTAAAAGCAGGCTATCCGCCTTGTGTGATTACAGTAGAAAATCGTTTGGCTTACTATGAAGCATTAGATCAATGGATGGCTTATGGAAAAACTGAGAATTTTATTCAGCTGGTTACAGATGCTGTATTGGAAGGGTTTAAGCCCTATCAAGTAGTCTTAGGAATATAAAAACCCCTTATCTCATCGTCTTAAGACGATGAGATAAGGGATGTATTAGATTGTTATTTACTACTTTCTGATACTGCAAACTGAATTTCTACCCGTCTATTTCTTCCATCTGATGGATCAATACCATTTAGAGGACGAGAGTCACCATAACCCGCAACGATAACCCGATTTGCATCTTTAGAATCCAAACTTGAAATGATTAGTTTTCTAGCTTCTCTTGCTCTAGCCGCAGATAACGTAAAGTTGTCATCATAAACCGTACATTTTTCCTTAAAGTCAAGAACAGGCTGCTTTACAACTGAATTATCAGTATGTCCTTCAACAAAAACAGAGGCATTCGGATTTTCCTTTAAAAAACTAACGATACGTTGATCGAGGCTTTTGAATGTTTTAGCTGCCGATGGTGTGATACAAGCACTGCCTACATTAAAAATATTTTCTTTTAATGTGATTTTTCCATCAGCGATGTCAAAGGAAATTAAATTACTCGCTCCTGTTTCATCTACAGAATTCTTTAGATCCGTTAACATCTCACTAATTCTTTTCTGCTGGGCAGCCCCCCCCTGCTCTAACTCTTGCTTATGCTTTAATTCTGCATAAGTTTTTTGTAGAACTGACATGACAAGCAGCAACATTACGACAGCCATTACACCAGCCATAAGATCTGAAATGGATACCCACTCACTTGGCTTATCCTTCATTCACTCAATCCTTCCAACCCAGTAGCGCCTGTGAAATAGCAGAATTTACATTACCACTCTTAATCTTTTCATTTTTCTTTTGAGAACTATTTTGCTTTAAATTCTGAGACTCCATCCTTTCCAATGTTGCCTTCTGTAAAACAATACCATTTGCTAAATTTTCTAGTGTAGGCTTCAAACTATTAAGAGCATCGAGATTTTGAGACAAATCATTAAATACGTTCCCCACTGTTTGTGTAAGATCCTCGCTACTTAGTTTGATTTGTTTACCCAGACCAATCACTTGACGATTACTTTCTGAAACAGCTTTTAAGCCACCTGTAATATCTCCAGACAACTTATTAACCAAACCTGTCATCTCTTCAATATATTCATTTAATGTATTCGTGCTCTGAGAAAATACTTTTTGTGCTTTTGTCTGCAATTCCATTGATTGACCAATCGTAGCAGTAACTTCATTCATCGTTTTATCAACACTTGTAGATAAACTAGTTACCGCATTAGAAATATCATGAGTTGCATCACCTAAACCTTTGGACATTTCAGACATATTTTTTTTGAAGCTTGTACTCATATCACCAATAGATAATTTGAGATTATCTGACATTTTTGTCATATTTTGGCTAAAGCTAGTATTCATATTAGAAATGGTAGAGTTCAAGTCTTTTTTCATCAAAGAAATGACTTCTTCCATATTCTGTCTAAAGCTATCAATAACAGTTTGTAGTTGGCTCGCTGACGTCCCCATTGTCGATGCGGCTTGAGACATGCCTTCAGCAGCCTTTCCTAGTCTAATAACTGTTTCTTCATTCTTATGAATGAAGTCAACCATAGCATTACGCGTCTGAACACTCTGAGCTACATTATCTTGGAGCAATTGTGCAGTTTCTTTATGTTGCTCTCCAACTAATTCGATTAGGCTCACTGATTGTTGCGCTAAAAGATCGAATTTCTTTTCCAGCAATGTAGACTGTTTGTTTAAAGTTTCTATTTGCCCAGAATGATTTTGAGTAAGCAATGAACGATGATCTTTACTATTTTGCTCAAATGATAATAAAAATTTCCCTGTTTGTTCTAGATGAGAAGCATGATTTTGCTGTGTATTCTCAACTAACCCTTCTATAAGCCTAGATTGTGAAGTTAAAGAACGTACATTTTCTTCATTACTTAAATGTAGCTGTTTTAACTGTTCATCATGACTAAGCTGAATGGCTTTAATAGTGTCTTGAGTATGCTGAGTTAATTGCTTGAGTTGTTCTTGATTAGTAGATTGATTTTTTGCAACAGTTTGTTCAAATTGCATAGCTATACTTTGCATACAATCAATCAGCTTATTATTATTGTTACGATCCTCTTGTAATTTCTGATCACGAACAATATCGAGCTCACTTTTCACTTTTTCAATTGACCAACGTAAGCGACGTTCTTCATAACCATTTTTAGATAAAATGACTTTTAAAAGAATAAAAGCAAGTAATCCCCAAGTAGATGTTTTAAATTTAGTCCCTAATCCCTCAAGCATTTGCATAAGGTTCGCCATTGATGCATCCATATTACTCAATGCATTAGCACCCGTGAGAATTGAAGATGCTTTATCTAAGGCAAGCCCTAAACCTAAAAATGTACCCAACAAACCAATAATCAGAATCATGCCAGGCATAATATCTGCCAATTTTTCAGATGGTGTTGCAACAGCTTCGCTAATTTCCATAACGGAGCCATGTTCGGCATCTAGTTTTTTTGACTGATTATTTTTGTTGCCACCATACCAATTATGCTCCCAATTCTCAGGCTTTGCTGTTTGATACACTCTAAAAATTGTGAAGAAGAAAAGGCCCCAAATAACAAAAAAGAAAATACTAGGTAATGCATCTAATTTAAATGGAGACAAATGAAAAGGAAGTAAAAAACTCAAAATTTCCATAAATTAGACCTCTGCCTCAACTAACTCTTGAGTTCGTTTTTTACTGTCTTCTGCGAAAATATTCGCATAGTCAGTAATAAGGCTTTGCTCATCCTCTGTTAGCTCATTCCATTGTTTACCATGCTGAGCACACTCAACCAGTAGACGTCCAACAGTTGCAACGTCATCTACGATATAGTCAAGACCTTCTTCTTCAAATTGTTCAGCAGTTTTCTCTAAAACTTGAAGGAAACCTTCTGCAGCGTGAACATAGCTTTGCATTGCACGATTTTCTTCTGCTTGTTGAGTTAGTTGGTAAGAGGTATTTTTTGCATCATTTTTTAAATTAACCAATTGTGCTTCTTCATTAGAAGTCAATGATTCAATTTGCATTTTCACTTCAAGCTCTTTTATTTGACGTTTTAAAGTCGCTAATTCTTTATTCATCTGTGTCCATTTTGATTCCATATTTTGTAATTTGGTTTCCCAAGCACAAATTAACTCTTCAAAAACAAACGGAACTAACGATTTACCATTAAAACGGCGTTTAATAATTTTATCTAACTTCTCCGCATCAGCATCGCTAAGATTTGGATTTTCTGCGAGCAGATCTGCCCCTACACGTAATAGGAATGAATCATCTGCTGTAATTTCATCTAGATTACGAGCAGTACTTAAAGTTTTTTCCGCAGCTCTTAATAATTTTTGGGTTGCACGTAAACGTAGATAATGTGAGAAATCCTTGATCGTATCTTTTTCAAGAATTTCTTGGATATGAGTTTGCACTAGAACATAATCATTAATCACAGCTGCAAAACGAACAGATTGACGCTGTTCTTCAGTTTTCATCGCATCCATAGCTTCTTGCAAGTCTTGTTGACGCTGTTCAGCTTCCTTTACATCTTTAGGTGTCAGGTACATTTCTCTAAAAGTTTTGGCAGCATTGGAAGCCCAGATAATAGCCTGTTCAACCTTTTTCAAGATTGGGCTATTCTCTAATGCTAAAAGTGCCTGAATTCCCTTTTCTACAGCCTTTGCAACAGCTCCAGCCCAAGGGAATGGGAGTAATGCTATCCCTTTGGAAATATATGGAGCTATCTTCTCAACCCAAGGTTTTGCCATTTTCCATACATCTTTCACCTTCCCTACGAAGTTTTCAGCTTCGTCAGCCATCCAATCCACAGCCTTTCTTGCAGCACTTTTAGCTGTATCCCATACTGCACTTGCTGCAGATGAGATTCCTCTACCTACGGAAGATACTGCTGAACTGACACTTCTAGCAGCTGATGAAACTGCTGATCCCACTGAACTCCAAAAGCCCATTTTTACCCCCCCTGATTATTTATTTACACCCAATAATGATTTCGCTGTACTAATTTCCTTAGCACTTAATTTCGTTTCACTATTTGCAACTTCAACTTTGGCTTGCTTTATACGACCAATTACTTCTTGTAATTGCTCTAATTTAACTTTTGGATCTTCATTTTTCTGTTCAGCTTCTAACAATGCTTTTGGAAGAACTAATCTCATACAGGTACGTATTTCTCTTCCAGAGAATCCATCAGATAAATCCGATGCGGTTTGTATAAATTCATCTTTAGACTCTAATAAAGGAATTTGGTCAACCAACATTTTCGCCCAAAGTTTTTTGCGTGCCTCTAAATCAGGCAAATCAAAATGTATGTGATGACTGATACGGCTTCTGAAAGCTTCATCGTAATTTTTCGCAAAATTAGTCGCAAAAATAGCAATACCACTAAAACGTTCAAGTTCAATCAATAAGGTTGAACGCATTGCATTCACCTCATTGTCTATTCCCTGTGTTACCGAAGATAAACGTTTCCCTAATAATGTATCTGCTTCATCAAAGAATAAAACCGCACTTGCTTCAGTCGCTGCTTTAAATACAGCTTGAATGTTTTTTGAGGTTTCCCCCATAAATTTACTTTCTAATTCAGCTATACCCAATTTAATAATTGGTTGACCTAAACTTCCAGCAAAAGCCTCTGCTGTAAGAGTTTTTCCAGTGCCTGGAGCACCATAGAAATTTAGGATTACACTACGTCCTTGCTTATCAACACTCCCAAAATTCCAATCTTCATAAATTGTTTTATGGAACTTTAATTTAGCCAATCCCTCATCTAATTGAACACGAGTTGCTGTTGATAAAACCACATCATTATCTAAAGTAACGATTGGCTGTACTATCTGAAAAACAGAGTTATGAATCTCTTTTTCTTCAGAAGACTCTTCGGCAATGCTATTTTCTTCACGTTCTGTTTGAAATTTTTGTAACCTTTCTCTAGCTTTTTCCAAACTCAAAATATTATCTTCAATACTTGATATTTGTTTTTTATTCCCAACATTAAAAATTTCTTTAATCATTTCTTTCATTACTAATGCCAACTTTAATTTTTGAAAAATTTAATAATTCATGCTCTAACATTAATCATCTTTATGTGACTCTATTAACATAGCCCCCCCTTTTTCTTACGCTATAGCTAAGTATTTTTTTAAATCTATTTCCAACTCTTCCTGTAACCCCTTCGGATTCACTATTTTTAAATGTGGAATCCAAAACCGTATTAACGGTAACAACTGCATGTCATGATTAATTTTTGAAGAAACCAACAATCCACCATCATTTAACTCTTTTACGATTTGTTGCTCGGGCAATATAGAACGTTGCTTAAAATAAAAAGAAACCTGACTATCAATAGATAAAATAATTTCCTGTTTATCCTGTCCAAACCAGATGCTGTCATCATCTTCCACAAGTTTTACAATATTTTGATCTGGAATAAATTGAGGATATTCATGCGTAGCATGCATAAGTTCAATATGTGAAAAACGATAAGTACGCAGTTGATTTTTTCTCACCGCAGCCAAATACCAACTACCGTGATGATGAATTAAACGATAAGGCTGAACCAGTCTAGGTTCCCCTTTATATACAAAGCCAATTTGGCTATTTTCTTGAATTGCTTTTCCAAGCACTTTAAATAATTCTTTAAACTGACTCGCATCCTCAAAAGAGTAACCTTTAACACTATAAATATGATGTGCTCGACTATCTAAAAGTTCACGTAAAAAGGACATATCCAATGACGGATACAAATGACTAATCCCAGAAAGTTGAGCAAAATTACGGATATCTTGTGGTGCAATTTTCCCTAAATAATTTGCTTCTAAGTAATATTTTTTAGTTTCATCATCTTGTAGCAATGGCAAATAAGTGTTAAGGCGATCAAAATCTCTCGAAATAGTACGTGTACTTACCCCAAACTCGGATGCGAGCTCTTTTGTACTTAACTGATAGCCCATATTTAACTTTGTTAAAATATTGGCCAATCGGTCAGCTAAACGCTCATGAATAGAATCATCACGCTGCATAAATTTTCTCTAATTATTTAAAACATATATCAAAATTTTAAAGTTTGATATACTTGAAATATAACACATTAAACAAACAAAAATTTACACTAAAGCACATAAAAACATTAATGTAATTTTAATTTAAAGAGAATTTAGCTTTTCTAAATAACGTTCTAGATGTAACATTGCTAAATAGAACTTCTTTAATTCAGCCCATTTTATTTTTCCAAATATTAATGCTTTTAAAAGACGCTTTAGTGCTTTCTTCTTTTGCGTATTAGTAAATGGACCTGAACGTATTATCATATCTATTTTCTTTTCCTGAATACTTTTCATTTCAGCGTTTGATTAGGCTGAAGAACCTCAACTGCACAAGACAAATATAGAAAAAGAAAATGACAGGTGATGTCACAGTACTATAAAATTATTTATTTCTTGCTTTGAGTGCATTACGAACTTCTTGTACTCCTTTAGGTGGTGCGATTACAGGTTTACCATTACAAGTTTTCAAAGTCATAAATACGGTAAGATTTTATATTTGTTTATCTTGATAGATGATCTTAAACAAGGGGGTTAAATCATCCAATTTGTTTTAGCCAAATACTCAATACCAATAAACACCTCTAAAGTGGAATAAGCCATCAATAGGTAGTTAATGCAACAAAGCCCTAAATTGCCGGATAAGGATCCCTATTACCACAATCATTAAAAGGCTTCGGCTTACGTAAATATTTCAACCAATCATTAGTCAAAGTAAGAGGAATAGATTTGTCAAAATCAACTTGCTCCCCTCGATCTAATTGATCCTCGAAGCTCTGTTTTTTTACTATAAATGAAGCCAATTGCTCTTGATCAAAGGTATTTTTTAAATAGGGGTAATAAATGTGTAGTCCAGATTTTTGACCTATCTCTCTCAAATCTCTATGCACTTTGCCAAATAGTCGATCAATCCGACCAATACGTTGCTCATTAGCACCAGGAGTCCATGCCATACCGTAATGCAAGACTTTATTGCATTGTAAATGTAGATTTACACCTTCTTGAAAAATTTGGGTTGCCGATAATACATTGGGAAAGAATGGGCTATTAAAACCGATAATTAATCTTTTCCTATTTTGGACCTCGCCACTGGCATACCACGCTGGATTATGGAGCTGTTTGAAATCCTTCCAAGCATCATGTGGTAATTTTTCAGAAAAAGAAAAACCTGCTATTTTTGTACATAGAGCTTCAAATGTTGAAATAGCCGCTGCAAAGTATTTATAGAGTAGAGAGATCTTCAGTAATTTTTTGGTACGAACCCAAATTAAGAAATTTCGATAACTTTGCTGTACATTACGATTATTATATTTTTTAGCCAATACAAATTTAGCAAACCAGCAATAAAGCTCAACGATGACAGGACTTGCATACAAAATTCCTGTCTTAAAATATTGTGAAAAGTTTTCTTTGACAACATCAGACCAACCATTATAGGTTTCATAAAGTGCAACATCATCATTTTCTAATTGCGTATACAAATCGGCCCACAATGTCTTTAAAGATGATTTAAAGTTAGACTGATGTTCCGAATGAGTTATAGAATTATAACGATAGTCTTTAATTGCTGATAAATAATCATCTTTCTTTTGAGAATCACCATAACTATAAAAATATTCATATTCTCCTGTTTTATAATCTGACGATGGCTCTAACAATATAGAAAATAAACTGCTAGGTACCACTAGCCTATTTCTAAAATTACTACAATCTGTCGTTTTGGATTTATCATTTTTTTTAATAATAAATAAATCTAGAATGTGTGATTTAATTGGGCTTTCATCATCTAAAGATTCGTTTTCATTAATTTCTTCAAAGCTATCTTCACTGCTATTTTTACTAGATATTTTCTTCTCGAAGAAATCTCTACTCCACTTCTTATTTTTCCATTGCATAAATAAATTAGTTTTATCCGCTGGAGCCAAAGCATCGATAATCTGCTTTGCAAATATTTCATCATACTCAGCATTGATACGCTGCGTAATCTCTCGCACAGAGGGTATTCGTCGAACAAAAATTAGATTTTTGTCATTTTCAATTTGATGATCCTTATGAAATAAATCCTCAGGCGAACAAGTATTTTGTATTACCCCATATTTAGGATGTTCAGGGGCTTGATTAAATTGTTCAAAAAACTCCTTTGATAATTGAGATAAGATGTCAGTATCAAGTGCAGTATAAAACGACTCTTTACTTCCATCTTCTTGATCTTTGCTATGATGGCCAACGGATTCAAATCCTTCTAAATAGCCATATAAAAATGATTTCCCACCACCTGTCCCCCCGTACTCATCGACCAGTGCTTTTTGATATAGTGCAAAAAATAATTCAGACGAAGGATTTTCTTTGAAATCAGCCTCCAGTACATGCTCGTTTCGGTAATGATATTTGTTATATGCCCCCTCAAATCCCTGCATAAAACGTAAACGTCTAACTGCATATAGCTTTAAAGAATCACTTGGAGATAGAGCCTGGGTGTCTTTGAAAAATCCTAAAATATTATTAACATCATGAATACTTGAATGACTTGGGGTTGCAGTCAGCAATAAGTATTGTTTAGCTAGTCGTGTATTGCCATTAGGCTCACCAAATAATGCTTTCGCTGCTGCAACGCGTTGAGAACCACCACCAACGTTTCTAAAGTAATGTGCTTCATCAATAACGACTAAGTCAAAACCCTCTTTCATAACTGACTTTATACGTTCATTGATCTCTTGGGCTTTCTTTTGGGCAACGGCAATACTGTTATCTTTTTTATCTTCAGGCACTAAACCACTTAGAGAGTGAATTGTCGTTAAGCACAATAAGGCTTGCTGATTCCTATCATTTTGGATTTCATTGATTACTTTCAGTACACCATGCTCAGGATCAATAAAGTTTTTACAGCGTATTGGATGAATATGTTTAATTGCTTTAGCTAGATGCTCATTGGCATGCTTATTTCTTAAATTTTCAAATTCATTACACCATTGATCACATATCACAACGTTGGGAGCAAGTACCAAAACTTTTGCATTTGGTTTGGTTTTCCATAAAAGACTCATTACACCAAGTGCTTGAATGGTCTTCCCCATACCCACTTCATCTGCAAGTAAAGCAACATCATGCTTCTTTAAACGCTGAATCAGTCCATACACACCCTCGACTTGCATAGCCTCTAAAGACTTTTGTGCGCCATGTGTATAAATCCAATCCTTATGCTCTAAATTGAAATGAATCATCTCACTAATCGTTGTTAAATTATATTTATACATAGCTTTGTTTCTTCTTCACAAGTTGAAGGTATGCCCTAAACTGTTTTTTCTGTTGTGGTGTGAGTTTTACTTTGGCTAAAATATTTGGGAGATCGCAATTGAGCTGATTCCAGTCTTCTAATCTCATAGATTCTTTCTGGGTACTGAGCTTGGCATAATGTTTACTCGCCACATTTTTTAATTTATTGACCTCTTGTAAAACGAACCACTGAAAGATTTGACTTTCGAACTGCATATCAACGACTTTTTCCTTGAGTTCAAGCAGACATCCTGGATACACAAATAATTGTTTATATAAATCTATTTCATTTGGGCTATTCAAAATTTTGTTTTCAAAATTTTTAAATGCTAAAAACATTCTAAAATATGTGATCTCATTGGATTGAGGGGCTGCCACAGTCTCATCAAATACTTCGACATCTTGATGATCTGCCATGCTTGCCCGTAAAGACATACTGTCAGCTTGACCAACTTCTCTTTCAAATACCAAACTATCAATGAGATCTGATAAATTATCAAAACGCTGAGCACGTCGATAATCAAAATTTATTTCGGTAAAAATATCTTTCATTATCAACCGACCATTTTTAAAAATCTGAAAAAAATGGTCTTTTAAAACAGCATCATCTTTAGTGACAGTAAATCTCATATTTTCTAGAAAGATATTTCGTTCTTTATCATGCTTAAACATCAAATTTTGTTTTTGCTCAATCCCAGGCAATTTAATTTGTAAATTTAAGAGTACATCATCATCTAGCGACTCAAATTTCAAAGTATAGGTCTTGTCTTTCCAATCAAATTCTACATCTAATAGAAATGGTAATTGCTCAGTTAAATTTAATTGTTCATCTTTGAGAAGTTGATCATCGGCAAAATGTGTAGCTTTGACGTCTATTTTGCTGCCTAAAATCGACTCTTTGGGAATATGCTGATATACAAAACCTGCCTCAATATTTTTCTTACCTTTTACACTTGCCGTACCATGATGGGTAAAATTCCAAGAGCCAATTGCAAATCTTGACGAGCACTTGCCAATTGATTGCCAAACTTTGGCATGGGTCATTTCTAGACGATCATCTTGACATAAAGGATTGGTATAAAATGCGAGTTTATTCTCTTGGATTAAAATCTCTATTTCTTCACTCCACTTAATTCTAAAATGATGACCATTGGCTTTATCAGCAACTAATTTTACTGATTTTAAATGAGGAGAGGTCAACTTAAATAATTCAATTAAGCCTGGAATGTTGTGACTAAAATAGGGCGACCAGATATTTAATTTTGATGTATCTTCACTCAGTATAAAACTCAAAAAATCCTTATCCAAAAAAGTATGTACAAAATCCCACTTCGCTGATGAATGTTGTACTGAACTAGATTTAAATTGAGGAAGACTTAAAAACTTAGGAATTTGGGGATTTTTCAGAACATTGGTAATCGTGTTAAAGAATAGTCTGATAGATTTAAATTGTTCAACGGTTTCAACTTTATGGAAACTATAAACTTCTCGATTCTTAGACCACCCAGAAATAGTTAAATTAGCACTTCCCGCCCCGATATAAAGCTCGTTACGATTATTCTCAATTAAGATAACTTTTGGATGGAATAAACATTGTCTCCCTAAGTGTTCTGAATTTTTAAAACTTTTTGTATTGATGGTATGAATTGGAATTGATGTTAATTTATCACTATCCCTACTTAAAATCCTTTGATCACAGAACAATCTAAAATCAATATTTTGATCAAATATTTTTTGTTGCATGATTTCATAATCCATCGGATTTCGAGGGCATTCCATATCGACTAAAATAGGTAAAATATACTTTTCCACAAAACCAATATCGATATTGAATGTCGTCATCCATACTTTACGGATTTTTTTTTCATTTTTCGTTGCTTCAGCAATAGTACGCTTAAATTCATTAAGTAATTTCACCTTATTTTCCCCTCATTCCATCGAGCATTATTTTAAATTCCGGCAAATAATAATGGTGTACCCAGTGTTTTTTAGTACTTTCAGATACTTTTTCCGATAATGGCCTTGGTCTAACAAATAATTTTATTTGGCCATCATCAAATCGTAACCAGGCCGTGTTGCCACGTTGCTGCATGATTTCTGAATGATACTGAATCAAACTTTTAATTTGATTTTCTAAACTGGTTTGTTCTCCGATTAAAAGCAATTTTTCTAAACGGTATTTTGCAGTGGCTGAAATACTCTTATTAATTTCTGTTAATTGATGCTGCCTTATCTTTGAAGCATATTGATTTAATGTACGTACTTTTCTGTTCCATTGGTTGTGCCAGATTTCTTCGACTTCCCGCACCGTATGATTCTTTTTATCGAGTAGGTGTGTGAATAATTGGCTGATTTCACTGAGTAAAGGTTCAACTGAAAAAATATTTTCAAGTTTGGTCTTTTCTTTAGGTGCGAGCCCTGGTTTATTAATTGCTTTACCAATGATTTCTGAATACCCCAAATCATCCTTTGTAAGTATTAACTCCCTTAAAGCACCTGGTGCATTTTGATCAAGTTTGGTTATTTTTAACCAAAAATCTGTTGCATAACTTCCAATATGCTTTGATGTAGAAAAATTTATTCCATAACCTTTTTTGATCTCATCAGGAATATCAGAGAATCGGATCGTAGGATTTTCGCTATCAATGGTTAAAATATTCTCTACTAGAAAGTCCTTGAGATTCTGTTTTAATTTGCGTAACCGTCGGTTTTTATCTATAAATTCTGATGCATACTCCCAAGCATGCCCCTCTTGAATATAGTTATAATTTGAATCAAAAAATTCTAAAAACATCATTGGTGATTTGTAACGTCCATTCACACCTAACAATAGTTGACGTACCAGAACTTGTGATTCCTTAACATCTACGCCAAATGCTAGCTTAGGATTTGCTGATTGGCTTTCCCAGATTTTTCGCCCATTTGAACTCCCAAGAACACCTTGTAAGGCGACATTGTTATCGGAAAATGAGTTTTTAATCATTGAAAATATATAAATATTTTCCAACATCAAAATACATGACTGTTTAAATTTAAGATCATTTTTGTCATGATAGATTGATGATATTTTATTAGACAAACTTACTGAGGAATCTTCAATTAATGATTTTATCACTGCGTGATGCAATAGATTTACAGTATAGCTTCGTAGATCATTTGCAATAGAGCTAATTCTACTGCTAAAAATTTCACGGCCTAATCCAGACCAAATAACAAGCATTCCAAGTGGATCAATATTTCCATCCCCATGGATACTATCGTCATACTCAGTAAATATATTGTTTAGAATGATTTGCTTTGACAAAAACAGGCCCCCTGAAAATCTAATAATAAACTTATAAAACTACATGTGCAGATAAATTAAAAGTTTAGATCTACAAAGGTTTTGACTCTACAACGAGATACAAACTCATATGTCATTTGGTCTTCCACATGGTAATCCTGCCATAAATAACCAATGCTAAAAATAGAGGTGGTGGAAGTTGAACTAGCAATTGAGACTATTGTTACTATTAAAGAACATCCATGTTATTTAACCCAGATTTACCCAAGCTCAACCAAATCATCATGTACATTACTTTATCAATTCTGAGCTTTTTCAAATTCATCTTTTGTCATAATTATATCTTCTTTAATCAATGACATTAAGACTTCATGATTAATGAATTTCATCGCAGCAATAATTGCTACTAAAATTCCAACTATTAAGATAGCAAATTGAGAAAAAATATAAGTATTTGCATCGACAACAAATAAGTTCCATCCAAAATATTTAAACAACAAAATTAAAAGACTATTCGATATAAAAATTGGTACTGATGATACATATAGAAGGAAATAAATTATTGGTTTAAATTTTAACGCCTTAGATCTATCGATTGAAACGAATACATCTTCCTGCCCAATTTTTTTAACTTCTATCTTGTGTCTAATTTTTTTTATCTTATTAACCATTGAAAAAAAGTTATTAGCGGATTTTAGCTTAAGAATATTCACTTCCTTAAAGCCTAGTTTTTCAGTGGCAACCATTGCCTGTGCAAAGGCACTCTTTTCATAATCAGTGATATCAGCTCGCTTAATTTCTTCTTCATATTTTTTAACAGATACCGCCCTATCAGCATAAAATTTTGCACTATGGGTAAAGCGTTTTCTGCTATCTAACCAAGATAAAATTGGGTAAATAAAAATGATAAGAGGTAAATATTTTAAGACTACATCCAATGATTATTACTCCAAATGTCTAGTTAAACCTGTGGGATGAAATAACACCCCACTCGCCTCACTACTTCAATTTTGACCGCTAATTAATGTTACTTACAATTTCCAAGGCTTTAGCTTGGATCAAATAATGTTGATCTGTTTCATCTGGATCATACTGAACTCTAATAATTAAAGGGTTAGATTCAGCTGTACTTTTATCTTCTATTAACCCTTCTTGATTTTCGATCTTATATTCAATAATGCCATGCTCTGCAGCAAACTTTATGAGCTCTTTTACCTCATCGCTTAAGTTTAAAAAATCATTTTTACCTGCGATATATGTCTGAATATAAGACTCTGTATTCGTATCAGCCATATAAGAAATAACCTTGTGAGCTGAATCGAACTGCTCACCTATTTCTAGCTTTTCTAAACAAATTTGAATTCGTTTTAAAGTTTTCGAATTGATGATCTTTTCTGCCGAAATTACTTCAGGGACTGTACTAACTATGATTCGTCCAAATTTGTCCTGCAATTTATCCGTTATAATTAGCTTCTTTAAAAATTTTTCAAGCAATCCGATTTGGATCTCATTTTCAGGGTCTTTCACTTCACAAACCAATTTTTGATGTAAAGGAAAAAATATAAATTTAAAGAATCTTGGGTTTGCTTTTAAATTAGATGGAATATAGTTTTCCTCTACATTTTTATGACGATTTCTTTCATTTTTTTCTTCGTCATACCAATCACTTGTAATTCCATTACTTTTAAAAACTTCACCACTAAAACCATTAAGTAAGTTTTCTTCATTCAATGGTTTAATGAAACGAAATTTTAAATAGTTATTGCGTTCCAAAGGAATCTGTCTAGGGTTATTTCGAAGCTCCTCAAAAAGCTCGACATAAGTTTCAACTGCTGTACCTTCTCGAAGTAATTTAATATCAACAACAGCATAGTTAACTGTACGGTTACGCGCCATTATTACAACCTCTAATTCAAAAATTTAATAGGATGCTCAATGGCTTCGAAAAGCCATTGAGCATTATTTACTTGTTCATTTTTCTTTACGAACACCTTTGAAAGGGGTTTTATCAGATGTCTTAACATCCATAAAACGCCCAGTATCAGTGTCACGTTTAACCCAATGACCACTTGGGGTTTGTGTTTGGGAACGGTCTCGAACCATTCCATTACGATGTCCATCGCCTGATGGAGGATTTGTAGCCATAGCTAAATTTCCTATTTCTGTTTAACTTAACCTGTTTAATCAGGTGGTTTCAAAAAAGGGCTTTTGCCCTTTTGAAGACTATAACCCAATAAATCTGATTAAGTCAAACAGTTTAATCAGATTATTTAATCTTTTATTGGTCGATAAACAAACTCATGCCCACCAGAAGATGCTGTTTCTTTTTCACCTAAGATATAACCCTGATTAAATAATTTTTTTAGCTTCATGCTTGCATTCGGAATAGAAACATCAAAATGATTAGCAATCAAAGAGGTTGTAACTTTTGGTTGTTCATAAATAAAATCTAGCAATTCTTGTGTTGCTGAATTAACTTTTGGACCTATCCAAAGATGCTTATCTTCATGCTTGATTAACAAAGGTTGCTCTTTAGCCTCTGCACCGTATTGCCAATTATCTATTAAATCTTTGTTCTTAAAATTTGTTAAATAAAAAGCTTTTTCCCCACGGAAATTCTTTGCCAGTGATACGATACTTTCTCTCGGGAAAGAGGCATCTGTAGCATCAATACCTCGTAAAGATACCTCGAAAATAGAGTACTCAGGGTGTTCATCAATATACATTGATATAGCTTGATAAACCTCTCTCCCTTCTTGATTGCCAAAAGCAACAGATGAGTTAACAAGTTTTCTAAGCTCTATAAAATTTTTTTTAGTCATCTGTTAAATTTAACCTGTTTAAGCAGCTTCAGTCAATTATAAAATCAAAACAAATATGTGTGCCATGTATATATGTTAGATTTCTAAGTATATCTTCACTAATCAGCTCACCTTTTCGATAGATCAATTGAATACTAAAATTATTCAATCTTATACTTAGATTTGCATCAAACCTACTTGCATTATCAGTTGTACTTTTAAAACCTAATCCTCTACCACTACTTTTACCAAACCGAGTAATTCTTCCTTTTGAAAAAACTTCCAATGCCAAACCTATATCTGATTCTTCATGCCCCTCAGGATATTTTTTATATAGATCTGGATAGTTATGTTTAAGAGTTGTCCTTAATGTTGCCACTACTCCTCTACCACTATCAGAAATTACAGCTTGTATATGCTGTTTTGAATTCGGTGGACTATATAGCTGTAATCCAGCAAATCCCTTCAATTTAGACTCACTATGATCACTGACATTCCCAATAAACTCAGCAAAAAATAGAGTTGCTACATTCGCATATTCTGATGATGTCTGCGTAATGAAACTTGTCCTCAAGTCATTTTTTAATTGTTTATTTTCACTCTTTGGACAAATTTCACCAAATTCAACTAAAGAACGACAATTCCCTTTAAACTGCTGCGCAGTTGAGTGACTAGGTCGCTTAGGTAAGATGATAATACCTGTATTAGTGAGTTCAAAAAAACCTGCTCTATTTAAATAACCATGTGAAGCAGTACAATTTTCAAGATCTATAACAACCTTAATTCCATAATCATTTAGCTGATTTATCAATGAAATAAATCTAGCTATGACTTCCATTAATAATTTAGTATTTTTTTTAAAAATGAAAGATACTCTGCCTCTGTTTATAAAAAAATCATGTCCTGCTAGAACTTCATTCTCATATGTGTTTGCATCTATCCACCCAGAGGGAAAATCAATTTTTATTTCCTTTACATTTAATGGGTCTTTGTTGCTCCAAGTAAAATTAGCATCATCTCTTATATAAACATCTGTATTCTGCGCTAGAAATGAGTTTATTTCTTTTTTATGCCAACCAAGAATTGCTGCTATTTCAGAACCTTTTAAATTAGGTCTTACATCCAAAACATTTGCTATCGATTCTCTCACCCATCCCCCCTCAAATATTTTTAAATAATTTAGGCTAAATAGAAGTCACCATTAATGATGACTTCTATAAGTAATACTAAACCTCTTCCATCTCAATCAAGTTTTCCAAGGTCTGACTAAACGTATCTTGGAATGCAGAGTCTTTACGGTAAAGGTTATACAAGTCCACCATATTCTTACGCTGTACCACCATAATTTCATCGAGCATCTTTTTAAATACCAATGCTCTGTTTTGTGGATCTTGCGTCTGTTTATACTTTTTCATAAAGTTTTGATGTTGCTGAATACGCTTCACTAAATCAATGATAATCACTCGTTGATCTTGTGGTGTTGCACTCCAGTCCTGAAACCATTTCTCGTTAAACTTAGAAATAATATCATCTAAGGTTTCATCATCATTTTCTTCGCTTGGATTACGAGGGTTTGGATTTTGTGGATCTAAAACTGTCTCTTCTGCATCAAGCGTAATGCTTATATTGATATGCTCACGCTTTAAGGCATAAGTACTTAAATCGACTGATTCTAATAAATCATCAATACCATTCAATCGTCCATCTTGTACATTCAGTTTTGGAATAAGGAATTTTAAGAACCAATACAATTGCTCCCATTCCTTTTTATTGAACTGTATAATCGAGGAGACTTGAGCATAAATTTTAACGAACTGTTTAGCCTTTACTTTAAAATCAACACGTTGCTCATGTTCCCACGAGCCTTTCCTCTCTGCGTCAAATCGAGCTGCAACGGTATCAATAATTGGACTTAAATCGCTGCCTGATGCATTACTAAAGAACAGTTCATTAAACTTCACGACTTCATGTAATTCATAAATGCCTTTGTCATCTAATGCCGTTTTAATATCATTCAGCACATTGACATTTGTTGCTTCAGACAATGAAGTCGAGGTATAGAAATCATCAAAGGCATTTTTAACATCATCAATGTCATTGTAAAAATCTAAGATAAACAAGTCTTCCGTGCGTTTATTGTATTTAGGTGCTGCACGGTTTAAACGTGACAAAGCCTGTACACATAGTACTCCTGTAAGCTTTTTATCAATATACATTGTGGTCAGTTTAGGCTGATCAAAACCAGTCAGGTATTTGTTTGCCACCACCAAAATTCGGTTTTCATCTAAATCAAATTTTTCTTTGGTTTTAGCGTCATTAAAGCCATTCAGCGATTCTTCAGTATAGGTTGTACCATCAACTTCTTTCTCACCGGAGAATGCAATCATGATGTTAAATGGATTGCCTTTTTGATCTAGCAATTTTTTAAGTGACAAGTAATAGCGGATCGCAGCTTCTATGCTTTGTGTCACCACCATGCCCTTTGCTACACCTTTGAGCTTTTTCTTATTGACCACATTGTCAATAAAGTGCTCAAGCATAATGCTGGATTTAGCATCAATCGATTGTTGTGATGCTTCTACATAGGCTCTTAAAATACGCTGTGCTTTTTTCGACTCAAACATCGGATTATCTTCAATCGACTTTTGAATCTCATAGAAGCTCTTATAGGTCGTATAGTTTGCCAACACATCTAAAATGAAGCCTTCTTCAATAGCTTGCTTCATACCGTATAGATGGAATGGTACATACTTACCTGTTGAATCTTGCTGACCAAACTTTTCTAAAGTGGTGTTTTTAGGCGTTGCTGTAAATGCAAAGTACGAGACATTTTCACGTTTTTTACGTGTGGTCATCATTGCGACAAGTATGTCTTGAACATCATCGGCAGCTTTTAAGGCTTCATTGCCCATTGCTCTGTTCATGCTGTTATGCCCTTCGCCTGACTGTGAGCTATGTGCTTCATCAATAATGATGGCAAAGTTTTTATCACTTAAGTCGGTCACGTTATCCCAAATGATGCGGAACTTTTGAATCGTGGTGATAATAATCTTTTTACCGGTTTCTAAAGCACTTTTGAGCTCAGCACTACTCAGTGCAGGCGCAATAATGTTTTTGATTTCAGAGAAATCTTTAATATTGTCCCGAAGTTGTTTATCCAAAATTTTACGGTCTGTCACTACAATCACTGAGTCAAACAACGGTTGATGTAATGCTCGTTTTCCTGCTGCGAGTGCATTGTTTGGATAAGCTTCAATGAGCTGAAAGGCTGCCCACGTAATCGAGTTAGACTTACCTGAACCTGCTGAATGCTGAATCAGATACGGCTTGCCTACGCCATGTTGTGACACATCACGAATGATTTTACGTACCACATCAAGTTGATGATAACGTGGGAAAAACAAGGTGCGTTTGCTGAGTTGATCTGTATCTTTACCGTCTAAACGGACAAAGTGCTGAACAATATTGACCAAGCTTTCTTTAACAAAGATTTCTTCCCACAGGTATGCCGTTTTATAGCCATTCGGATTAACAAGATTACCTTGTCCACCTGAAGCTGTGCCTTTGTTAAATGGCAAGAAGTAAGTCTTTTTGCCTTCTAATTTGGTAGTCATATAGACTTCATCGGTATCGACAGCAAAATGTACCAAGCAACGTGCAGGCATCAGTAATGGCTGTGTTGGGTCACGATCTTCACGATATTGTTTTTGACCGTGATAACGTGCTGTTTGATTCGTCCATGCGTTTTTAAGTTCCATCGTCACCAACGGCAAGCCATTTAGAAAGATGACCATATCAATTTCTTCACGACGGTTTTTTAGTGAATACTGCACTTGTCGTGTCACGCTAAAGATATTAGACGCAAAATTTTGTTTGACCGATTGGCTACTGCTTGCCAATGGGCATGGGTACATAAAATGAAAATGTTGTTCATCTAGTGCCATGCCTTTTTTGAGCATATAGGCAATGCCATGTTTTTTAATCAGCTTGTCAAAACGTCCTAGAATTTTTTGTTTCCGGTCGTTTTTGTTATAGGCTTTGTAGGCATCTAAGCTGTCTTTTTGGGTTGTTTCTAAAAATCGAAAAAACAATTTTTCATCAATCGCATAGTCTGTATTAAAGTCGGACACTTGCCCGATGACATAGCCCAAACCCGAATGGATTTGAGCTATGCCTTGAGCAAGATCTTCTTTACAAATACCGACCAATGCACGTTCGATGTTTTTTTCTAAAGCCAGTTCATTTAAATTTTTGTTCACAAGTATTCCTCTACGCTCTGCATTGGCGGTTTATATTTTTAAAAGCTAGATAAAGATTTAAGCCACTTTAAATTTTCCTGTAACAGCATCATTAATCAGCGTGGTTTTATATTCTTTCAGCTTTTCGATTTGAGTTAATAACAACTCTTTCGCTTTTTTGATCTCACTTAAATTCTGTTCCAAATATTGAATAATTTGATTTTGCTCATCAATATTAGGAAGTGGACATATGAAATTTTCAATCTGATTTCCACTTATATGTGGCACACTGATACCTGTTAGCATAGGAGTGAAATATGCTAAAAATAGGTCATTAGTTAATAAAAGTTTTAAATACTTATTACTAATCCCTACTTTACTACGCATTCTAGCCACGCGCTGAAGTAATAAGGCAGGTAAATCATGCTTACCAATTTCAGCAATTCTTATGCCCCCTGAAACCCAAGGTCTATCCATTGCAATCACAATATCTCCTTCTTGTAAGAGATATTCTTCATACATATCTACCTTTTCGCTAGGCCAATACACTGTCTCAGACCATTTGATCTGATTAGGTGAAACATTGATCCCTCGTAAAAGCTTAATATCCTTATCATTAGATGAGTACTCTTCACTTTTAAAAGCGTAACCTGGTATTAGATCTATAAAGTATTTAAGTTTTACGCATTTCCAATGCTCAGGAATCTGCCCAATCCATTCCACGCCCGAATCTTTCATTGGTAAATTTGGATTTAAACCTTGCGTCACTACTTTTTGAATCACAATCTGCTTACGTTCATTGAGTAAAGTAATTTGCTGTTCTTTAATGGCAATGGCTTGGTCGATTTCAACTAGTCTTTGATCTATAAAATCCGCAATTTGTCTTTGCTCTTCTACACTTGGAAGGGCTAAATTCATCGTTTTCATTTCTTCAAATCGAGTTGTCCATAAATCAGCCACAATACCTCGACCAACTCGATAATACTCTTCAATAAATGCATTGCACTTCATTAGATGATGAGAAAATTTCGGTTCAATTTTTTTGGGCTTTAATACAATATTAATTAATGATACAGAGCCATCAAGCGAAGATAATCCACTTGAACCTTTACGATCTGAACGGCTATTAATGACAAAATCACCTTTCAGAACTAATTTACGGTTATCCCCATCTTTAGTTTTAGCTGCATTATCTAATTGTGGGACAATACCATTTTTCGTGACAGAAAGAGCTGGATAATCTTGATCTGAAACTTTTTGATTTCTTTGCTCAAAAATACTCCCCAATTTTAATACGTTCCAATGAGCAGGAATTTTTCCTACCCAATCGATACCTGAATCCTTATAAGCATCATATCTATTAAACATTATGCTTTCCCCTTAAAGACCCAAAATCTGTGCGATCAAACCATCAGCTTGTTTCTCAAGATTCAAAATATCCTGAGCCACATCTTCAAGCGAACGCAACGGCTTATGTTGGTAGAAATACTTATTAAAACTGATCTCATAACCAATTTTCACAGAATCCAAATTAATCCATGCTTCATCCACATGCGGTTTTACTTCATCTAAGAAATATTGGTGAATATGCTGATTTAACGGTACAGACTCACTGTCACGAATATCAGCATTGCTTTCATAGGTGATGTATTCGCCTTTTTTGCCTGTTGCATAATAACCAAAGTCGGCTAGGTCAAACTCTTCACAGCCTAATTTCTCAAGTAACTGTGCTAGCTTTTGTTCATTCAGTTTTTCGACTTTTTTCAGCACTTTCTCAGCTGTTTCGTCATACCAGCTTACGGCATTTAAAATAGCGTTCTTCTCAGAAGCAGACAGCTTTAAACCAAGGGCTTTAATTGCTTTATCTACGTTGTCTTTAAATACGTTAAAGTCACTTGATTCCGCTTCACCCACTTGCGCCATAATCGCATGAGCAGATTCGAATAATGTCTTGAGTGAAATCCAATGTTTAATATCAAACAGCTTCGCTTTTGCTTTGGTATTTAAGCTAATCTCTTGCTTCTCACACCAATCTAAAACATCTTTTTCCACTTCTTTGAGCTTGCCTGCTTGGTAAATCGCCTCACCATATTCAGCAAACATATATTCCATTGGCTCAAGCAAAGACTTATCAAAACGTAATGGCTGTAAACGCTCCAAACTAAACTGCGCTTTACGACGGTCAGGACGTTCGATATTGACTTTGTAATAACCGAAATCACTGTTAATAAACACTTTAGATGCTAAACCAACTGGATCGTTATTGGCATCTAAACCACGCTCAACATCTTGCCCATTGAGGTACACATTTAAAATTTCTTCAATATGCTCAGGCGCAAACTCGCAGTTCTTTTGCCCTAAGTTTTTGCGCAACTTACGGTAAAGCAAACTTGCATCAATCAGTTGTACTTTACCTTTACGTGATTCAGGCTTGTTATTGGATAACAACCAAATATAGGTGGTAATACCCGTGTTATAGAACAAGTTATTTGGCAATTGAATGATGGCATTCAGCAAATCATTTTCAATGATGTAACGACGTATGTTGGATTCACCGCCACCTGCATCACCTGTAAATAAGCTCGAACCATTATGAACAGAAGCAATACGGCTACCAATACCATTTTGCTCAGGCGAATTCATTTTGCTAACCATTTCCATCAGGAAAAGCAACTGACCATCGCTTGAACGTGGCGTTGCATCTTCTTCTTTTAACTCACCCCAATAGTTTTTAAGCTCAACCTTAAAACGTGGGTCGATAACTTTTTTATCTTCAACAATGTATTTTTGATCTGATGCCCAGCTTTTACCATACGGAGGATTAGACAACATAAAGTCAAAACGTGTTGAAGCAAACTCATCACTTGCCAGTGTTGAACCCACACGAATGTTTTCAGGGTTATTGCCCTTAATCATCATGTCAGATTTACAAATGGCATAGGTTTCATCGTTAATCTCTTTACCATAGAGGAAGATGTCACGATCTTCATCGCTATAACGCTCTTCAATAAAGTTTTGCGCTTCGGTGAGCATACCGCCACTACCGCAAGCAGGGTCATATACAGACAAGGCATACGGAATACGGTCTTTGATTGGGTCAAAGACTAAGTGCGTCATGAGATCAATCACTTCACGTGGGGTAAAGTGCTCTCCTGCCTCTTCATTATTTTCTTCATTAAATTTACGGATCAGTTCTTCAAAGACATAACCCATACCAAGGTTGGACAAACCACCGAGCTTATAGCCATTCGGATCTTGTGTTTCAAATGGGCTGAGGTTGATGTATGGCGATACAAATTTTTCTAATACATCAAGCAATACGTCTTTATTTGCCATGTGGCGGATTTGAGCAAACAAATTAAAGCAGTCGATAATCTCTTTAACGTTATCGCTAAAACCACGTAAATAGTCTTCAAAGTTTGCCAATAAAATTTGCTGATTATTGGTTGCTGTTTCAAATAGGCTTTTAAGCGTCCATTGCGAGGTGTTGTAAAACACATAGCCTGAAATATGACGCAGTGGTAGATCATCTAATTCAACAAAATCAGGCTCAGATTGTTGGTCTTGAACTTCGGCTAAGATTTCAGCTTTGGTTGGTTCCAATAAGGTATCTAAACGACGTAATACTACCATCGGTAAAATGATGTCACGGTACTTACCACGTACATAAACGTCACGTAAGCAGTCATCTGCAATTGACCAGATAAAAGAAACTAATTTGTTGTGAACTAAATGATCCATGTATTAACCTAAAAATATATATTTTGTAATAACTTGCATTTAACTAACCCTATTCTACATTTGAATAATCGCTAGCAAATGACAATTTCTCAGCTTAGCGACATTTATTGTCGCTAAAGCTTGATTTGAAAATTTTCTTACGTTCGATAATGTTGAAACCCAACTTAATACGCCATCTTGCGACTGTCATAGTCATAGGTCGTCAGCAAAGCCTCTCCATCTGCTACCACAACCACTCCACCTTTATCTCTGAGTCGCTTGGCAACTTTTAATTGAGCTTCGAGCTCATGAATTGTTTCATTCAACAATTTCCGATTCAGGAACCATCGATCACCTTGGATGACCCCATGATCTAAAGTAAAGTTGATCATGTCTTTGGTAATGCCACGCTGTTGTGCTCGTTTCTGAACATGCTTGGTATCGTACATGACATCTCTCCCTTAAATTTGGCTAAGCAATTGATTAAGTTTAGCTTGAGTGATTGAATATTCATTTTGCAAAGTAACCAATGCTTTCAACTGCTCATCCAAATCAAGTTCTGCTAGATTCAATTCATGCTCAAAATACTCTGAACAGTGCAAGCTATACTTCTTAGATCGAACCTCTTGAATCGAAACGTCTTTCACCAAATTCGATACGGTATCATGTCCATTAATTAAATTGACAATGTGTTGAGTTTCTTCATCAGTAAGTACAAGTTTGCCTCGTTTTTTGACACCAAAATTTCGACCATCAACTAAGCGAATGTCATGGGAGTCTTTCGCCTTATTCAAAACTAATATACTCATTTCCACAGCTGAATTTAAAAGCGTACCAGCAGGTAAAAGCGTTACAGATTCAACCAAATTTTTTTCAACTAGTTTTTCACGTAGCTCAGCATCATATCCCCCTCGGAATAACCAACCTGGGATAATAAGTAAATATGCTTTCCCTTGAGCATTGAGCTGATAAAGAGCTTGTTGAATCCACAGGCTTTCAGATGCACTTGAAGGAATTTTTGCCTGAATAAATTGCTCTTTTAAGTATTCATTACCTGACACTAATTGCGATTGTACTCGTACACCAATAGGTGGATTACTTACAACAAGATCAACACCATGTGAGACTTCATTATCAACCAATGAATCTGAACGTTTAATATCAACATTCATACTTGCTAAGTCAGCTAAGATAGAAGCAATACCAGTAGTTGTAGTATTAATATCTCGTAAAATTGTTTTCTCAGCCTGTAATGCTATTGACGTAACCCCAAGTCCACAGGCTCCGTCATATAAGGTTTTACCCTTGCATGATCCAACCATCTTCTTAAATATATTACTAATCACCTCAGAATCTATACTTTCAAATTTTAATGAGAGATATAGCTCTTTCAGCATTGTAAATACTTGAATCTCATAGTCTGAATTAGAACGATTCAGATCTACAAAAAATTGTATGATTTCTTGCAATTGTGCACTACTAACGGTAAACAAGTTCGAATTAAACCACTGTAATTTTTCATCTGATGCTGTCTTTAATTTCAGTTGATCAACAGTGTCTTGCTTATTTAAGCGTAATAAATTACTGATCCCATCCACATCATTTTTTACCATGACAGCAATGACTGAAAACAACTGCACTGATTCTTGTATAGGCATTTCACCACGTAGTAAATCTACATATTTTAAAATTTCTTTTGAAATATTCATTCTCATAGCCTCCTAAGCAATCAGCTTCTGGATTGTTGCTTCCATCACGTTTAAATGCGCTTTTTTCATCTCATCCAATAACATCAATGCCTGATGATGTTGGTATAATGCTTGCGCAATAATTTCTTGCTTAGAAAGGTCAGGTAAATTGATTTCAATATCCTTTAAGCCACTGACAGGGATATTCATAATTACAGTGCCTTTATTCAGGCTAGTGAGTACAGCTTGACCATACTCACTATTTAAGAACACGGTTAAAAATTCAGGCAACACAAGGTTTGAATTAACCTTGATCACTAGACAGGTTGCGGGAGCCAACAGATTTAATTGTTCCTGTTCAGATGTCACAATTGCAGCACGTAGACTTGTTCCCTTCGATAAGAAGACAATATCACCTGCTTTGAGTTTCTTTTTTTCGATAAGGTCTTGATCAACAAATACTATTTTTGTTGTATCAATATTTACATTAAGAAAACCATTGTCATTCAGGCTCTGCCCTGTCAGCAAAGATGCTTTCACAAGATTTTCTGCTTCGGCATCGTTAAACTTATTGATACCAACAATAATACTCAAGCATAATTCATTTAGTTTCATAATTACCTCAAAATTGTTTTTATAAAAACTATTTTTAAACCATAAGCAGATATTAGCCTCAACAAACCAACCTGTAAATAGTTTTTGTAAAACTTTTTAAATTAAAACATAGAAACTTCTGATTTATACTTAAATATCGAAATGTTGGACAAGCTGTAGTTAAGATTTAAAGACTTTAATTATTAGTTGAAAAAAACATATCCATTTTCACGTCCCTGAGCATAAGCCCACTCCGCCACCTTAAGCGAACGCTCTTTATCAGTCAGAAAGCCCAGCACAGAAATTTGATCCACAATAATCAAATCATGCTCTTCATTACGTTCTTTCCACTTACGCAAAAACTCATCTGAAGCTAATAAATTACTTTTCTTAGAATTACAGCTTGAATCTGCCAATACAAAGTTATGCCCCGTATCCGATGGATACATTGACCAAGGGATAAAATGATCAACTGCATAATTGCCTTTTTTCATTGGCTTATTACAGTAGAAGCATTTACAGTCTTGTAGCTCAACCAAAACATTTGCCACAGCATTTAACTGGCTCCGACTCGGCTCAAACATGAATTGTTCAAGGTTCGGTAATTGATTCAGAATTTGTGCATTACTGCTGTTCTTTCGGATGTAATCAATCCACCGTTTCTGACAAAGTTCTTCAATAATCTCGCTAAATTGGCGTAAGCAATACATCACTTGAGGCAAAAGAATGAGTTTCTTTCCGCACTGATTAAGCTGAAATATAAACTCAAAATTTTGACCATTGATGTTTTGCAGATAACGGACAGGCATTTCTCTCACAGTGCGAGCCACATCTTTAACTAACTTCAGCCACACCAATGAATCTCGTCTTAATAATCCAAGAGATGAGTAGCTCTGCCTTAATGCAATAATGCGATTCACTATGGCTGCTTGCTTGCCATTGTTTTGATTTAGGATCAGCTGACCTTCATCATTAAAGGTATATGGCACAGTCTGCTTCCAATACAACTCGATAAACTTTTCAGCAATATCTGTATATTCGAGCGATAGACTTCCACCTGCGTCTTCACCTTTTTCAATCGCCAATCGGCTTAGGCTAATAAGTAAAGCAAACTTATAGGTACTGCTAAAATTTCCTGACTGTAAAATCAGCTGAATATTCTTTAGAAATTTGAGCTGTTCTTGTGCTGTAGGAATTAAATCAGCCATGTTTTTTCCAAAGCAAATTGAGCCATTTTTCTTGACGATCAGGTCGCTGATCTAGCGTAATCCATTGCTGGTTTTGTTCAACATCATCAAAGAGCTGAAGTAATGCTTTTGCCTGAGCCTCATCTAAATCCGTAAAAGCCCTACCATCTTTTTCTCGGTCACTGTCGCCATACTTAAATGACATATACAGCACACCATTTGGTTTTAAGGCTGTTATCAACTGCCCAATGACTTCAGCTAAGCGATCACGCTCACAATGCAATAAAGATGCACATGCCCAAATTCCATCATAAACCTCGAGTTCATTAACTTCATAAAAGCTCTTAAACTTCACGTGAACACCAGTAAGTTGAGTCGCTCTCTTTACAAGCTCTTCTGAATAATCAATTGCATCAACCTCATAACCTTTATTTTTAAAAGCTAAAGTGTCACGACCTGACCCACAACCAACATCAAGGATACGAGCTGTTTTAGGCAACTCAGTTAAAAATGGTTGGTATAAACCAGCCATATCGACGTGCAAAGTTGCTTCAGCAAAAGCATCTGCAAAATTATTGTAGTAATCTATTGTTTTCATTAATAACTATTAGGTTATAAGACATATTCAGTCTACTCGAAAACAAAAAAATAAGGGAGCATCAGCTCCCCAATTATTCACGGCTTGCCAACTTATTTTCAATCCACCGATGGATCTCTAAAGCTGACCAGCCGATACGGTTTTGGGTGATCTTTACTTTCTTTGGAAAAGTTGGATCATAATAGGGGGAGTTCTCATCCATCATTTCATAGATGGTAGAACGTGCAACACCTACAATTTCTACAACTTGTTTAATACTGATGAGTTGATTCATTTGAAAAGTTTGACCAACAAACGCATTCATGAGTTTACTCCTAATCATTCATGCGAGCAGTTATTCGCTCAAATGATATGCAGCTCCGTAAAAATTTAATCTGCTTAAACCTCAACAATCATTCAATTCAAAGTTTGAACAGAACGCTGTAACTCATTCTGTAAATTCAAGCTTGTGGTTTTCTTTTGTTGAGCATCATCGATGCCTTCATCAGATGGATAAAACTCTTCAATAACGTCTAACCCATCACCTGAATCCATTTCAAAAACTGCATTTGCATAACCCTGTCTCGCCTTGTGATCTAAAGCTTCCTGATTAAAACCGCTCGATTTACTCTGTTGATCAATTTCTTTAGCAGTCTGTATTGCTAACTTTAAATCGACTCCTTCACGTAAAGTTAAATCCACGTAATACACAGGCTGGCGATAGCTTTGGGTCGTGGATTTACCCCGAAGGGTCAGTTGCAATGGCAAACATGAAAGTAAACCATTCGATGCTGCATGGTAGTAACTCAGCCGTGCAGCTAAGGTCCTTATGCTGTTAAAACCCGTGGTTCTAAAGATAAATGTGCCAAGCTCATCCGACTCATCTAAATTGACATGCAGTCGCCCATAAGGCTTACAGTGCCCGCCTTGAGCCATTGAGCATAAATCAGGTGATGGACAAGGATGCTGCTCTACACCTTTACTAGTCAAGCGCTGGCAGGTTTCACCATTACCCACACAAACGGGTCGTCCGGTTTGACGGTCAAATAAGCTGTACTCTGCACGCAGATTCAGCTCAGGATCATTGAAGACCATCCGTACAGGAATTGAGCGGAGTTTTTGATTGGATGCTTTAGCCCGCAGCTGTTCATCTAACGGATGTTTGATCCAACCACTATCTTTACTTTGGATTTGACTGGTAATGGTGAATTGGTCATCCTTTTCAGGCAGACGCTTTCCATTCTTTTCGACCATTCGGCCAATGCTGATTCGCCCTAAAATAGGCGGTGTGATTGCTAAACCTTTAATCATGATATTTCTCTTTTTAACAATGAAATCGGCATAAAAAATCCCATGCTGTTTGGCATGGGATCGTTATGGCCTTAAATTGATTTGCTTGTGAAGAGCGAAGATTGATTTCATCTCATTCATCATCTGCGTAAATATTGAAGCGTCTTGAACCAGATTTACTTTGTGGGAATTGGTTCAGATATTCAGGGTACTGTTTTAGTAGTGCTTTGCTATCTAAGCTAATCGAGTCTTTGGCCTTTTTCCATGTCACCGAACCAGCTTTAAAGGTCGCACGTTCGGCCTCCTGCATCTTGGCCTGCAGCTGGTGCTTCAGCAGATCGAATTGCTCTTGGTGTTTTTCAATATGATTGCGTGCTTGGATCAGCTGCTCAAACTGTTGGTTAGCTTGATCATCTAACGAGAAATCTGTTGTACTAAGCGGTACATGCTCAGGATACAGTAATTGCAAAGCTTTAGCGGCCGACTCACTGGCATCTGCATCTGGCGGTGTATCCTTTTCCACGCACTCCCAGAAGTAACGTTCCGCATTCACAATGTGCTGAATCACCGATTCTGAACGGATCACTTTAAATATGCGGGTTTCATGTCCGCAAATCAGCACGCAGATATGGGCTGCCTTCTTTCCAGTCACCGCCAATTGATGCTGAACCTGACACAGCACATATAGAGGCACACCATCCCGCCACAGCTTAGCGCCATATTCCCCTGCGGTTTTACATTCTAGAACCTGCACATCTGCGTCACCCACTACAGAATAATCTAAGTTTGCTAACATGAAATGCTTGTCTGGATCAGGATGCTGCAGCACAGCATTGACACGGCGGACTTTATAGTTGGTATGCATGCTGTAATACTCAGCGACCAAGGGCTCTAAACGCTTACCCCAATACAGCGGAGCATGACCTTCACTTTCATCCTCAATCGATTGCTTGATCCGTCCTGTCTTGATCATCCACAATTCCAGCATCGACATATAAGGGTTGAGCCCACAGGCTGCTGCGCAGTCACTGCTGCCGATGCCTTGTCTGCGCACTTCTAGCCATTCGGCCTGACTGAGCTTCTTAGTCTCCACAAAACGTTTAGCATTGAAAAGTTTAGCAGGACTAAATACTTTAGGCTGTGCAGATGCTGCAGGTAGATTTGATAAATGATTCATTGTGAATTCCTCTATTTTAAATTTTGGGCATAAAAAAACCACATCCGAAGATATGGTTTGATATTTCTAAATGGATCTATTTTAAAATGAGACGACTGCTAAATGTCGCTTTAGGTTTTCTTCAGAAACGCCTTCTATTTTAATTTCTAAAAGGTCTGCATTTAATTGAAGACCTTGATTAAAGGAGTAACCAAAACTACCTTTTATTGTCTCTACTAAAATATCAAAAGATTTTTTATCTTTCATTTTTAATAAAAACTTTTCATCCCCTAATTGCTTAATTGAATTTCTACTCACTTTACTCTCCATTTTACTATTTATCTTGCTAATAGTTAGTGGAGTTTCATTTAGTCTTTTCAATGTTACTACTTGGAATTCTATGCAATTAATGACATTTAAGCTTGTTATTAAATTCAGCTAAGTTATTTCTGAAAACCATATTTACGAAGAAAATTTATATAATCAAACGTAACGCTTGTTCCAACCCACGCTGCTTGAGTCCTGCACCTGCACCAAACCAAGCTGAATCAAGTCGATGGTCCTGACTCATGGCTCTTCTTTCATGGTCACAGAATTCCGTAATAGAACACAGTAAGCCATAAGCAGTATCTTTAGCTGAACTGAGTTCTGCCCCACGTCCATGCCCATTAAACATAGTCATGACTTTCGACATAGCACGTCCATTCGGTTCCATCTTATTTTCAGCTTTAGTGGCTGAATTGGATTGTGTGGCTACGTTGCGGTAGAACTGAATAATACCTTCGTCCTGTTCTATCGGACTCAAGCTGCTGTTGTTAAACACGGCATCAAAATAAGCTGCTGCCTCACTTTGAGTTACTTTACGCTGACTGAGCTGTTTCATTTCATACATATGTTCATCCCATGCACGCACTGAAATACCTAACTGCTGTTTAATCTTTTGGGCATCAAAGCGGGTGCTATGCGGAACTTTAACCACACCGACGCTGCTGTTCTGTCCTTTCAACGCAATCGCTAAGGTGTTATTGCATACCACACGAATTGAAGTGAATTGTGCAGTTGTCGCTAGTGTTCCATCACAGCCCGTTGCCAGCAAGATATAACCATTACTGACATCTTTGCCTTTGAGCGCTGCCGTCTGCCCCGTTTTAGCCAAAGCCCAAAACTTCTTTCCGCCTTTCAATACACCTGCAGTTTCTAGTTCAAAACCTGATTGTTCAGTTAAATCACGGTAGAACTCTAATACCTCAGCAGGCTGGACTTCCTGATAGCGCTGACTGACCACAGATAAAGGTGCATGGGTATCTGAACGGTAAAGTACACGCTGTTCTTCATAGGGCATGATGATGCTTTGCCCGCGTTCATTCTGTGCCATGTAGCTGACAATGGATGATTCAATACGCCAATCCATGCCTGCCTGTTTCGCCCAGACTTCAATCGGTTGATTTTGTGCGAGCTGATTGCCAAGACCATGCCAAGGGGTTTCACCGACATAAGCCATTTTTTCAATTTGATGTGCCATAGTGTTAATTCCTGTACCTATAAATTGTTTGAATTAAAATATTTAAAAATAATCAGCTGTAAAAGGTGTTAAGGCTTGGCCCAAGCAAAATGCTGATGGCAGTCCTGACAGATATACTGCTCCGCATTGCTATAATATTTTCCATAGCAGTACTGACTGACGATGATCAATACACCACCCACCACAACACCGATGGCAGCGCCTGTAAAAGGCGGAAATCCTGCCTTTTTGGCAAGCTGCATGCCGAACAGCGCCATCTGTGTCGGTGAAATACTGCGTTGCAGTTGTTCGAAATAATTGGCGTTTGCATGACTTGAATCCATCTGCTTGACATGAGTAGACTGACAATAAGGGCATTGAATTAAGGACATTGAATATTCCTTGTTAAATGAATTGAGTACGACAAGCTGAATTAAGGGCATAAAAAAACCGTGCCTATTAAGGACACGGTTTGATTTAAATTTTGGTTCGTCTTTTAGAGTTAAAAGCCACTATTGAAAGCTATAGCTTGCAGTGCCTTTTTCTGTTTCAACATCCACGCGCACGACATTGTCATAGCCACAACCGGTTAATTTCAGCCTTAAACGCAGGCCCATTTTAAAATGCTGCGGATATTCCAGCGATCTGCGATAGCCTTCGTAACTGCATTCACCGTTGTTAATCAGCACATTGGTGACATTAATTGGATCTGGACTGTTAGAACGAATGCTGATGACATTTGCCGCTTGGTTCTGCGCATACCAGTTGCTAGTATCTACTACATTCATTTCAACAGTAAACGTATTAGGATCAAGGCTAGAACTGCACCCTGACAGCATCATGCCTGCAGCAGCCGCTACTGCCAGCAGGATGGGTTTTAAATATTGCTTCATAAAATTTATCCTCAGCAGTAGTTGTAGCTCACGCCGTAATCACCTGTCTCTAAATCAATACTGACCAGATGGATTTCACAGTCTTCCCCATTATCAAATTTATAGACGTAGTAACGGTTGCCCGCCTGTTCCGACTCTAATGCGCCGTGTTCCTGCAAGCTAAAACCGCTCACGGGTTTACCCGTATCTTTCGCAACTTTTGTAAAGACTAGCTGCTGGTACTTATCTACATTTTTCTGTTCAAATTCAGGTAGGTCTGCATAAGCAAGCATGTACAGCAAGGTATCTGCCGCTTTTAGGCTTTGATCCAGCTCAAAGTTAAGCAACTTAGGTTCATGCTGAGTAGAGCTTGGTTGCTTGATTCCAGCAGTCAATTCCTCTACATCAGTGCCATCAACTTCCGCAGCAGGAATGCCTTCTGAAGCAGCTGCTTCTGAAACTGACATATCACTCGCGGCGGCTGCAGCTGTTTGCAAAGGCTTCTGAACGTTCGGCTTAGTACTGAAAAAATAGAATCCGGACACAATCACAATAGTCAAAGCGACAATAGTGGCTAAGGCCAATATGGTTTTTTGGTTCATCTCAAATCTCCCGCCTTTTAGTTCGGTACAGAGACTTGACCATTCTGAGCATTAAAGTGAACGAAGCGCGGGCATCCGCCTTGAAAGTTCACCGTAAAATTACGCCAGCCGCGATTGCCCGGATTGGTTTTATACATGCACTGATACACCCCGCCACCCAAATTGCGGGCCTGAACAAAATAGGCCTCACTGGCTTGTGCAAACCAGCCTGCCTGCGCCCATGACGCGCCTGCAAGCAGTGATGAAATCAGGGTAGTTTTTAGGAAAGTTTTAAACATAGTCATTTTCTCTTTTTACAGGCATCACTGGTCTTCGGCAGATCCAGTGTCCCCCATGTAATATTTGTTGGAATGAATATCTAAGTTTTTGAATTTTTTATAGACGATAAAGCGTACAGATCTACTTAGCTCAAAACAGCATTAGAGATTCATCTTCATATCGGTAATATGTATTTGAAAAAGTTTTATTCTTAAAAAGCGATAGACACAGCTATGCACAGCACGCGGTCTAATAACCAATTGGCACAAATATTAAAAAAGAGAAAAATAAGGGATGGTATTGATGTAAGCGCATGGCGTACTCCTTTGTTTTAAAAGAATCCTGCCAAATCACTGCTAATATGATGGTGGCAGAACGAAGGAGGGTTAGCAGACTGGTAACAAAGAAACCAGCACGCGCAAGCGCGTCCCCCCTCCGCCCTACCGCAAAGAAAGGGGGACGAACGGGTCCACAACATGCAAAATGAGATTTCACATATTGTCTTTGTTAATGGGTCTGCTAAAACCCGCTGACGATGTAGGTCAGCAGGCTAAGGATAATCTGCACAATGTAGAGCGTCAAGCAAGTGCAGGAATGCAATATAATTTTTTAACACCGTATGGTTGCTCCATCAAACCATTTAAACCCTTTGGGGGAGATGCAGATTCTATTCGCAAGCCCACTCCTTCCTGTTTGATTTTCCGGCATACTATTTAATGCGCTCAGCGGACATTGGGCGTCTTCTTGAATAATTCGATCAATCCGAAACATCTGTTCAGCATCAACTACACTATTTTGATCTGTCAGACTCAGGCAACTGCAGGTACCCATATAATTCGTGACCTGAGCCCAACAACGCTCTATGACACTGCAATAAAATAATGGATCAGAATAGAGTGATCGATTAAAGCTCAGATAAAAGTGGATCACATACCGCTGCTGAACATCATCCCGCACGATCTGATAAAAGCGGTAAACGGCTTGTGTTCGATACCAATACTCAGCCGCTAGACATTTTTGGAAATTTGAGAAAAATCGCTCTAACTGTCGCAAATCGATAATTTCATTTCCCACCTCATTTAGACTGAGTTCCAGCTTTAAATCCGCAGCATCGGGATACATCTGGCTTGTATTACAATAAGACTCTCTCAGTTTTTCAATCCGCTTACCGTATCGCTCATTCAGCTTATGCATTTCTTCAGTCAAGCCGGTGCTTTCAAACAGCACTCTCAGCCGCTTTACGATCTTATTGATATATAAACCAGCGTTTCTTTGTGCCGTGACCTCAAAGAAACGAAGCTTCTCTTCTGTCAGCACGCTGCAGTAAGCCTGAAAGAACTTATCTGCCCAAAAGGAAAAAGATAAATGCTCTTGAATGCCAACAGCCATCATCCTGCGCCATGCTGAAAAATAACCAGACAGTTTCAGCTTAAACTCATCATCGATATTCTTGTGATGAGCATCGTATTCAATACCTTCTGGAATGGGAGCAAATCGAATCGTTTGATAAAACTCGATAACATCCTGTTCCAAGCGCGGAGCTGTCACAAACTCAAATTCTGTATAGCTCATGTTTTGTCCTATGAATAAATTAACTTCATAGAACAGGCATCGTCATATTTTTTTATGCCACATCAACATCGACCGATATTTTTTAGTCTTCATCTGCAAGATTTATGGCACTGCAGCCCAACTGTTTTTGCTTATAATGAGTTTGATATGTCCTCCCATGAGGCTTATATTTACCCTTAGTAAACGTGTTCTTGACTCCCAGCTTGATGAGCATCATTTGGCTATATTTTTCAGGCCGTACCAAATATTCAGCAACACGCAATGCATTCGCTTGCTGTACTGTAGAATCTCTTGAAATTTCACCAACGCCCAAAGTACCTTTTTCCTGATATTTCTTTTTGTCCCAATTCACATTAAACCCAATGCCAGTACATCCGCCATTGGTCATCGCAATCTCACTCCATTTATTAATAACCTCAAATCCATAGTAGACATCTTTTTGGATTTTTGAACTGTTATAAACTAGCATCAAATGCGCATGAAAGCCTTTTGTGGCGCCATGCTCTAAAGCCAGTCCAAAAGTCAGTAAATGCTTAAAACAGCCATTTTTATCTTTCAGTGCCCTACGTAAGCTTTGGATGTGTAAATCAAACGCATCAATCGTCACAGCACTTAATGACTCAACTGCATAGGACAAATCCACACGCACAATCAATACAGAGCTCCGATCAACAATGACGTTATTGATTTCTGCAAGAAAGCTCTTTTGGTTATCTTCTTCCTGATTTCTATACTTTTCAATTTCTTCAAGAACAAACCCTCGATGTGCATGCAAGATCTGTCTTAGAGCTTTAAATTCGCCCATAGACAACCGTGATAGATATTCACCAAAGCTAAGCATGCCACGCTGGCTATTGACGTATTCAGTGACTGCAATGAACGCCCTAATCGATGCTGCGTACTCAACCCCTTCTCGTTTAAACTCTTCAAATGCGTAGTACAAGCGTTCTAGATCAAAAATGAAATCTTCATCAGACAAGTCGAAATTAAGGCATACATCGACAAAGGTATGAATGGCATACATCGCCCCTGCCTGATGGTCTAAATTGAATGGGAACACGTTAAACTTCCTTAACTATGATTTACGTCATAGTTAAGCAATCGACTTATTTTTTTAAATGCTGTCCTGATCTAGAGTAAGGACAAATCATCCGATATGCACACGTATCGAATAGTGATCTCATCCCACATGGGCTATTGATCAATAGCGTCCTCTATCTTGGGGTATCTATTCAGATCTGTATGACATATCTAACCGTTCTTGTTATCTGTATGAGTAATAGTGATTGTATTGATATATCTAATACTTATAGTTCTATGATCTATAGTAACAAGTCTATTATTAGTATTAATCTCTATATATTAATAATATAAAAAACCGTCTTGTTGCAGATACAAAAAATATAGCCCAGCCGAGCAGTCCGATTTTCAAACCATCGGCTAAGCTAGGTTTTTTAGATATTTCATCGTTACGATAGTTAAGTCAGAAAAATGTTTTTTGAATATTTTAGTTATAAACCTAAATCAAGCATGCATACTACTCAAATAATGATAAACAGCGATGATGCAGTAATCCATAATTTTTAAGTTCATCAAGTGTTGGCGATATTTCTGTCATTTGCTGTACCGGAAAGTCAAATGGAGTCGCATCTTGCAATGCTTTTTGAAATCCCAATTCGCATAAGAAATACTTGTCAGCTTTTGCATCTTGATCAGGAACAAAGCAACAGCTGTACGTGTTCTGAATAAACGACCGAGGTAGAATTCTAAAAGGCTTTACTATTTCTCTTACCTCAGCAAATACTCGGTCCAACCCCCTCTTAGTCGTATTATCAATATCGGAATATTTAGTCATACATTGCTGAAAAAAGTAAATTTGGTTATATGCAATGAGATCCATAAGAGCCATTAAAAACTGATGAACCCTGAACTGTTCTGCTTTTAATTTGGTTGCGATCCTCGATGGAGTTTTGTCCGATTCATTCTTTAACTCCATTTCTTTTTTGATTATTTTGATTTGGTTATCATGCAATGAATACGGATAGAGGGAGTCAATGCACTCTAAACGTTCAAAACTTTCATCATCAATTACTACTGGATTAGCATCTCTTAACATTTTAAAAAAGGATTTATTCTGGCTATAGATCTGACAGCACCACTGCTCAAGTAAACTTTGAAAAAGACCTAAGCGGTTATGCATTCCACTGAGTTTTATAGCCTTAGTAGATTCTAAACTGTCTAAAGCCACCTCATCATCCAGAATATTTTCATGAGGCTTTAAATTAAAGGCAGTAGATAATGAATTCTCAGGATGCAATTGCTTTAACTCTAAATAATGATCAAAGAATTTCATTACTTCCCAATTTTGCATTACATTAAAATTATTATTCTTTTCGTATAGAACAGGCTTCATCCAACACAAAGGATCACACAGCAAATAGTTATTTTTATGTTTTAGAATATTCAAACCAGCATCTGAATGTTCGCTTTCATTGTTTAAAAATAAGCCACCCTTTTGATCAAGTAAAGTAAAAATAGAGGCTACCTTTTGAACTTCAAAAACATGTGGCTGCGGGTATTTTAAAATATAAAATTTACCGTAAATTGCAACATCGCCCCAAAATTTATGTGAAAGGTTTAAAGCGTAAATTGGAGACTCTATCTGAATAAAACTATTTCGAATTGCTCCATTTGCCTGACATCGAATAAATCCGAATTGTTTCAGCTGCTGTATAGCCCGATAAATAGATTGTTTGTTTAAACCCGTTGCCCGCTCGATTTCAGATATTCCACACCCCACAACAATCCCAAACGAATCTGCACCATAAATTAACCGCAATAAAACAAGATAACTTCGATAATCAAGATTGCAATCAGTCTCTGTTTTTTTAGGTAAATTGCTGATTTTCATCTCAGCACTTTTTATAAATAGAAGTGCAATAAATTTCAATAAAGGAAATTTTCTAGACATTCTTTTAATAATATTATCCAGGCTATCAACAGACATTATTAAATCATCGCTAATATAAGTAAGATTAAGCTGTAAGTGACGGACTCTGGCACGTTTTCCCGTCTCAGGGAAATCTATCTTTAATATTCCATGCTGCTCCAATTCATGCAATACAACCCGTAATTTTTTAGTCTGTATGCCAGTGGCTTTCGTCAATTGGGCAAGCGGCAATGATGTACTCTCAGCTCCAAAATTTCTTATAAAAGTTATTAGCGTCCAAACGGCGTAGGCTGAAAGTTGCCCTTCTACCCTCTGATAGAAAGCCATAAATAAGGTTAAGAAATGCTGCTCAGAAACCTTACAGTCCATAATTAAAATCTCTACTTCATTAACCTATATCTCAGGCATAAGTATCATACACCAACTATGATAGGCACAAAATGATAATTAATAATTGGTGTTTTTATAATTATCATTTAATTAATATTTACTTAATTTTTATTTCTGCTATACATTAATATTAAGTAAATATTAATGTAAATTAACAATGGCGCGACCACATTTAACTTTAGAGAAATGGTTATCTGCTCACACAGATTTAAAAAAAGAATTCTTAGATTTAGAATCCAGCGAGAAATCTGGCCTGATAAGAAAGATTGTGGCGTCCGGAAAAAAGGATCACTATTTATCTAAAAAGGACTTGTCGACTAGGTCAAGTGATGTTCAAGACTTTACTTCTCGAAACAGTCAATCCCAGTCAGATCCTATAAATAAAATATTCCCTTACCTTCCAAAATTTGAAAACGATGAATTTATCATTGAGATGAATGATGCGCATTTTCAAATTTTAAAAAAGAAGTTCCTTTTATTTAAATACAACCACAAAAACAAAGAAAATAATTATGTCATTAAACAAATCACACTTGATCAAACGACATTAAAAGAACTTGATAAAATTAAAGAAAAATATAAATTTAAAAGCCTTAAAAACTGTTTAGAGTTTTTAATTGATAGGCAAAACTCAAAATTAACAGAAAAAAATAAAATAATATCAACTCTTAAAAAGGATAAAAGCAAAAATAATGATTCTATTTTAAGGAAAGAGCTAGAATTAAAGGATGAAGAAATTGCTCAAATTAAAACCAAGCTTGAGCAGCAAAAAAATACCATCCAAGAAAATATGAGCCGATCTGCAAAAGAATATGAGGAATACTTAGTTCAAATAGCTGTAAGTAAAATCATTGAGTTAGAAAATATTAAAGCGTATATAGGTGATATATCGGCAATAGACCGACAAAGCATAAATGGAGCTCTTGCACCTGAAGCAATTAACGAAATAAAAGATCAATTTCGAAAAAACTGCACAGAGCAAAAGCAATTTTTAATAATGAAAAATCAGTCAAACTTAAATGAAGATTTAGGCTTTGATCAGCATGCCAATTTTCACAAAGAAGAATAACAATAAAAATTATTATTCTAATTTTTTATTATAATAATAATGGTATTAATAGATTTAGTAGAATAAATATCAACTAGAATTATTAATACCCCAAAATCATCATAAATCAAAATGAAATCAGAAAATTGTAGATTAGGTTTGAGCTAGCACTATAAAATCATGCACTTATAGAATTACACTAATTACGTTTAATTATAAGGCAGCCCCCGCAGTCCATTTATTTACTACTTCACTATACCATTCCATTATCTTTACACGCTCATCCCAGTATTGTGCTCGGTTATAAGCAGCACGAATACGGTTCTGTGGTACATGAGCAAGCTGACGTTCAATGGCATCAGAATTAAACAAGTTTGACTCATTCAGTACAGTACTGAACAGTGATCTAAAACCATGAGTTGTCATTCTACCAGCATAGCCAGACCGCTTGATCACAGCCAAAATTGATTCGCTACGCATGGGTTCTTTATTGTTCAAACGATGTGGAAACAACAAATCTTGGTTATGTGTCAAACGTAATGCCTGAAGCTCATCAATCATCATATCTGTTAAGGGTACACGATGGGGCAAACCGTTCTTCATACGCTCTGCAGGGATATCCCACTTCCGACCTTCTAGATCAAATTCATCCCAACATGCTTGCAATAACTCACTTACTCGGACACCAGTTAGCATAATCAGAATTATTGCATGGTGAGTCTGAGCATCTGCTGGATAGGCTCTAATCCGCCTAAGAAATTCGGGCATTTCACTTTCAGGTAATGATGCTAAATTTTTTACTTTTTTATTCTTAAGTGCATACACCAAATCACTGGCTGGATTGTCATATCGATAACCGTGGGCTATAGCATATTTCATCACCATACCGCATCGAGATAGCGTACGTTTAGCTACTTCAGTAGAACCTCTGGCTTCAATTTTTTTAATAACCTGCAAGATCTCAGGTGCTTGAATCTGATTGATTCGTTTATTTGCGAGAGCAATGTAAAGCTCATCCAAAGATGCTCGTACATTACTAATATGTTTAGATGACCAAGTCTCTCTTTGGTTATCAAACCAATCTCCTGCTACCTCTTTAAAAAATGGCTTGATGTCTTCGTATAAGACTGATTTGGAATGCTTGTATTTCAGCTCAAGGGCAAGCTCTCTTGCTTTCTTTAAACTCATGTCTGGATATGGGCCAAGTGACTCAGACTTACGCTCACCATGAACGGTATAGCGTACATTCCAATATTTTTGCCCTGCTGGCATCACCAGAAGCGATAGCCCATTCTCATCTGAAAGACGGTAACGCTTATCTTGTGGTTGCGCTTTTCTGCATTCTGTATCTGTGAGTTTCATCTGTATTTACCCTTTATATAGACTAAAAAATAATTGGGTAAATTTTCCCAATAATTACCCGCAGAAGGCAAAAATTGGGTCACACAGCTTAGGATAGGATCGGACAATACAGCCAATAAAAAAGCCCATAAACATTGAATTTAAGGGCTTTTTTACATTCAGTCGAACATCTCTGAATTGAATTTTGGTGGAGATGGCGGAAACTGAATTCGCTTGTACACCTAAACTCACTGATCAGTCTTTAGATTTACACACCAATTGATCTAAATAATTAGACCATGCTTGCATCATCACTGTACGCTCTTCTAAGTATTTTGTACGATTATACGCTCGTCCATGCATATCGCGAACCTGATGAGCAAGCTGTTGTTCTATACGCTCAATAGGAAATTTTAAAACTTCATCTAATAAGGTTCTGGCAGTCGCCCTAAAGCCATGACCTGTCGTTTCACCATTTTCAAAACCATATTGTTTCAAGCGTTTGTTAATCGTCGACTCGCTAATCGTTTTGGACTGATCCCGCATCGATACAAAACAATACTCCGTATAACCCGTTATCTGGTGCAATTCTTTGAATAGCTTCAGGACTTGATCTGACATAGGAACAATATGCTGTAATGCTGTCTGATTCTTCGTCTTTGAAGGAGTGTATTTCCAAACTCGATTTTCAAAATCGATGTCTGCCCACTTCGCTCCTCTTAATTCTCCTGGACGTACAAAAACATGAGGTAATATTCTCACGGCATAGTCTATTGTTATATCACCACGGCCAACACTATTATTAATATTCCTCAATAACTGTCCTAGCTTCTGCTCATCTGTGATCGCAGATCTATGCTTGGTTCTACCGACTTTTAAGATCCCACTAATTTGGTCTGCCACATTAAATTGACACAAGCATAAAGCAATCGCATAACGAAAGACTTGGGCAGCTTTGCTTCTCATGCGCTTTGCTGAATCTGTCTTACCCTGCCTTTCGTAAATACGACAAACTTCTAAAATTTGAGATGTTGTAATACTGTCTATTGGATAATCCCCAATTGCAGCATACAACTTCCCCCAAACAAATTGATTTCTTCGCTGAGTGCTAGGCTCTAACTCCTCTGTCTTTCTATATTCATCCGCGATTAAAGCAAAAGTATTTTTACCTAATTTAGCTTCTTCGTCATTTTTCTTCAGAACTGCTGGATCTATATTTTGAGTGAGTAATTCACGATACTCTGTTCTTTTTGCTCGTGCATTTAATAACGATACCTCTGGATATGTCCCGAAAGAAATACTATTGCGTTTTTTAGTGATTGGGCGAACATAGTCCCATCTCCAATACAAATAGCCATTTTTATCAATGATAAAAAATAGTCCTTTACCATCGGCAAGTTTAATTTGAACCTTGGTTGATAATTTTTTATGTGAATTTATAGCTGAACGAATCTGTGTATCTGTCAGATTTACAATTACTTTTGGCATTTTTGCGGTAAGCCTCTGCAATAATTTTGAAATTACCGCAAAAATTACCGTAAAAAACTTAAATAACCTAAAACACGCTTGGACAATATCGGACAAAAGAAATACGTAAGTTGTTTATTTTTAATGTTTTTCGTATTTCTTTGGATGGGGTAAAACGGGAAATTGGTGCGCTCAGCGGGACTCGAACCCACGCCACAGGCTTCGGAGACCTGTACTCTATCCAGTTGAGCTATGAGCGCGCGTGCACATCATAACAAAAAAATCAGCAAGGTAAAGCAACTATATAGAACTCATCATTTTTTGTGCTTACACTTTGATCAATGTTCCAGAATTGCAACACACAATTCCTGCTTATTTACTTGGTTTATTCAGCCAGATCACTCACAATACTCGTACTATTCACCAGGTGAGAATTTCATGACTGATGCATTGACTTTGAAGGACGTATCCAAAACCTATCGCAACGGTTTTCAGGCACTCAAAGGTATTAATTTAACGGTACCCGATGGTGAGTTCTATGCCCTTCTTGGTCCTAATGGTGCAGGAAAATCAACCACCATCAGCATTATCAGCTCACTGACAAAAAAAACCTCCGGTACAGTGGAAATTTTTGGCCACAATCTGGATACCCATCCTTCAGCAGCAAAACAATGCTTAGGTGTGGTGCCGCAAGAATTTAACTTTGGCCAGTTTGAAAAAACCTTTGATATTTTAGTCACCCAAGCCGGCTATTACGGTATCCCTAAAAAAACCGCAGAAAGCCGTGCTGAAGAATATCTGGAAAAATTAGGTTTATGGGAAAAACGCAGTATACAGGGGCGTATGCTTTCTGGTGGGATGAAACGTCGTTTAATGATTGCCCGTGCCATGATGCACCAGCCTAAACTTCTTATTTTAGATGAGCCGACTGCAGGGGTCGATATTGAATTACGTCGTTCCATGTGGGATTTCCTCACAGAAATGAATGAAAAAGGCACCTCTATTATTCTGACCACGCATTATCTAGAAGAAGCTGAAATGTTGTGTCGTCGAATTGCCATTATCGACCGCGGCGTAATTAAGGAAGATACCAGCATGAAATCTTTCCTCAATCAGCTCAGTGAAGAATCCTTTATTTTCGACTTGGTTGAACCGATTCAACCGCTGCATCTGGAAATTATCGGCGTTCGTTTTAATTTAATTGATCCTGTCACCTTAGCAGTGACTATGGACAAAGCTCATACCTTGAACGAACTGTTTCAACTTCTGGAAGCGCAAGGCATTCAAGTCCGCAGTATGCGTAACAAGTCGAACCGCCTGGAAGAACTGTTCGTGAAAATGGTCGAAAAAAATCTTGATGGAGCTGCGCAATGAACTTTAATCAACTCAGCGTTGCGCTCTATACCCTTGTGCATAAAGAAATACGCCGCTTTATGCGTATCTGGCCACAAACCCTATTGCCGCCTGCCATTACCATGAGTTTGTACTTTGTGATCTTTGGTAATCTGGTGGGTTCACGGATTGGCACAATGGGTGGCTTTAGCTACATGCAGTTTATTGTCCCTGGCCTGATTATGATGGCGGTGATTACCAACAGTTATGCCAATGTCTCTTCCAGTTTTTTTAGTGCAAAATTTCAAAGAAGCATTGAAGAACTGATTATGAGTCCTGTGCCCCTGCATATGATTCTTTGGGGTTATGTGATCGGTGGGGTCTGTCGCGGCGCCCTGGTCGGCATTATTGTGACTGCCATGAGCATGTTCTTTACCGACTTATATATTACCAACTGGTTCGTAACTATATATACAGTACTTATTACCTCCTTCTTATTTTCATTGGGTGGTTTTATTAATGCAGTTTATGCAAAATCATTTGATGATATTTCAATTATTCCCACTTTTGTGCTGACTCCCCTCACCTATTTAGGTGGTGTATTCTATGCCATTAGTGCTTTAAGTCCTTTTTGGCAAAATCTCTCTTTAATTAACCCGATCGTATATATGGTCAATGCCTTCCGTTTCGGCATTCTGGGTCATAGTGATGTCAATGTTTCCATTTCATTGACTGTTATTACCCTATGCTGTGTTGTGCTTTACGGTATAGCTTACTATTTACTTTCTCGTGGTTCAGGAATGCGTGAATAATGAGTGTAGAACATTCTCTATTAGGTAAAGACACCAATTATCCAACAGAATATCAGCCCGATATTCTGTTTCCCATTGCACGTGCACAAGCGCGTGAAAAATATGCCCATGTTGAAGGCATTCAACACGGCAAAGACTGGTGGCATGTTTTTGAAATTTCCTGGCTCAATGCGGCCGGCATTCCTCAAGTTGCGATTGGTCGTATCACTTTGCCAGCATCTTCTCCCAACCTGATCGAATCAAAATCATTAAAGCTCTACTTTAATAGTATGAACTTCACCCAATTTGATTCAAAAGACGCTTTTATTGCAACAGTTGAAAAAGATTTATCTGCGGCAGCAGGTGCACCGATCACGCTGACTTTATTTCAGGCCGATGAGTTAACCATTGCCCAACCGGAAGGGATCTGTATTGATGATTTAAGCCCTGAACGCTTAGAGAATCATCCAGACTCGACTTTATTAAAGTTAGATTCAGAAAATAGTGAACAAGTTGAAGTTCAACTATATTCGCATTTATTACGCAGTAACTGCCCAGTCACTGGCCAGCCCGATTGGGGCACAGTTTTTATTCGATATCAGGGTAAAAAACCTTGTTATCGCAGTATTTTAGCTTATATTATTTCTTACCGTCAGCATAATGGATTCCATGAACAATGTGTGGAACAGATGTTTGCCGACATCTGGCAAAACCTTGCTCCAGATAAACTGATGGTATATGCAACTTATACACGTCGTGGCGGATTAGACATCAACCCTTGCCGTGTATCGGATGCGACATGGATGCCTCGCCCCATTCGTTTGGCGCGACAATAAAATGAAGAATATTGAGGTTTTTTAACATGCCATTTTTTGGTTTTATTCCGACTGCAGAATTATTAACCAGTATTCAAACAGCTCAGGAAAAGAGAAATTCCAGCGAACCGCTTTACCCTTTACGCGACAAAACAGCATTGCTGATTAATGAAGAAATCATTGATGCTATTTTGACTGAGCTTGTGCGTCGTTTTCCAGCCAGTGATAAACGTGATACAGCTGAAAAACTTGCGGGTTATATCAAATCAACCGTTGCTGTTTTATTGAAACAGTTAATGAGTAAATCTTCAAATGATGTGGTCAAGCAATCGATTGAGTTTTCTGAAAAAAGCTTGTTTAAAGATGCTGAAGGCAACTTCCGCGTAGGTGAGTCATTAGATGCAAGCCTGGTGACTAATCTTAAGCATAGTTATGCGGAAATCAAAGCCGGGAATGACGTCAATAAGGCAGCGCTCACGGAATCGTATAAGCAATTTGCTGAAGCGACTGTACGTCATTTTATGAGCGACTTTAACAAGACCCTTGATTTAGGCATGATTAAACGCAAAGCGGCAGATCTTGGTTCTGCTGCAGTGATTAAAGCCGTGCATATTGCAGTGGATAAAATCATTCCAAATCTGAATAAAGATGAGTTGAAGGCACTTGCTGAATATCACGATACTTTATTCCATGCTTAAGCATTTATAAAACCATCGAAAACCTAGCCATGGCTAGGTTTTTTATTGTCCAATTTCATGCTCAAATGATAAAGAATTCATCATTTTATGAGCCTTTAACTTGACTCAATTCCTACTTTACGATTTTTACTGTATTGATTTCAGAAACATCTTCTGCATTACTTTTTTCCTTTTATTTTTATATCCAGATTATTGCTATATAAAGTGATGATGAAAGTTGAATTCTGCCCGATTTTGTTTTCTCTTAGAGTATGACTTATTCCTAAATTTTACCTATTCCAACTTCTATAGCAAGGTGAATAAAGAGCAAGATTAAACTTCCACATCCTTAGCTATTATTGATACGTAAGTGTGCTATTTCTAACTTTTTAAATAGTGATAAAGACTGACGGTTTTTCAACCAAACACCATTTGAAAATGTCCAATCGTGACTAAATTCCTTACTCGAAACCGAGATAGCTCGTATTATGATAAGTCATGTAAAGATTAGGTCAGATTGATGAAAATTGCTCAATTTTTTTATTGTTCTGATCAGGATAATAAAGCCCGGCTTAGAGTATCCGCCTGAGAGGTGGATTTACGCGCAGTCTCTCCATGTTTGTCTTTTTTTGTATGCATACTTGTTGATATAGCCTTGGTCAATGCTATCTTAGCCCCTTAGAAAAATTCCGTTATCTTTCATGAGATGGATTTTCGGCAATTATATTTGTAATGCTGTCTTTTAGCATCGTGATGTCGATTTACACACACTGATTATGTTTTTGGAACTTTGAGTAATATGTTAAGTATCAACTTTTATAACAAAATGAAACGTCTTCCTTTACTTCTCGGTGCACTTTCCATCACCAGTTTCTGCCAGGCCAATGATTTTTACAACGATCCTGCTTATAACAGCTTTAAGCAAAAAACCATGCAGACCTATGGCTTAAGTGCAGAACAAGTCGACTGGGCCATGAATGGGTCAAAAAACCTGCCTAATATCATCAATATTATGAATCGCCCTGGGGAAAGTAAGCCCTGGTACGAATATAAAACCAATTTTATGGCCGAAAGCACCATTCAGCGTGGGGTGCACTTTAAAACTCAGTATGCCGATACCTTAAACCGTGCCGAACAGCAGTTTGGTGTACCACAATCGGTCATTTTAGGCATTTTAGGGGTAGAAACCGGTTTTGGGGCCAATAAAGGCAATTTCATCACCCGTGATGTCCTGGCGACCCTAGGTTTTGGCTATGAACGTCGTGCGCAATATTTTCAGGATGAACTCGCGGCATTGATTGCATGGACCTATAAAGATGGGGTACCTGCCAGCTCGGTGGTAGGATCCTATGCCGGTGCTATTGGCTATCCGCAATTTATGCCGAGTAACATTACAAAATTGGGGGTGGACTATGATGCAAATGGACATATCGACCTAAGAAATTCTGCCGTGGATGCCATTGGCTCTATTGCCAACTATTTAGCCCAACATGGATGGCAACGTAACCAACCGATCGGCTTTGCTGGCCGCTATAGTGGCAATAATCCTACTTCTATTATTGCCAAAGATTTGGAACAACCTACTCCCTATGGTGCCTTAAAAAATCAAGGCATTACTCCAACCAATCCGATTGTAAAAATTGATGACCTGGATATGGTAAATATTATTCAACTTCAAGATAGTTATGGCCCTATTTACTATATTACTTATCCAAATTTTCAGGTGATTACGACGTATAACAAGAGTCGAATGTATGCCACAGCGGTATGGCAATTAGGCACTGAAATCGCCAGCCGTTAAGGCTGGTTTTTACCAAAAAGTAATAAAGTCAATAATTTTTTTTATAAATTAGCTCACAAATTAGACCTTTTACATACAATGTTACAATATTGATCATATTTTGATCAAAAAACGATGTATTTCTGTGGTTTTTGTAATTATTTTAATTAAAGAGTAGACAGCTTTAGCTTGGCATGAATATTATCCATCTCGTCGAATGTAGTTGCAAAAGAGAATTAACAGACTTGATAGCTTAACTTTCAATCGCTTAATTGAAATAAAAGCAACGGTCTTTAGGAGTTTAATAATGCAGTCTTCAATAAAATATATTTTAGCCTTATCGGCCACTTTTGCCCTGAGTCAGTCTCAAGCAGAACTGGTACAGTCATCATTCAATACGGATCATGACAACTCACGTTTAGCCACGCGTGTATTAAATAAAGATGCTCAAACGTTTAACTCGCACTTTTCAAACTTAAACAGCCTCTCAATCACTGAGCGTTCTGGTGATAAAATTCGTCGTCAAACCATTGCTTCGAAAATTGAAATCCCTAACGATGAGCCTTCAGTGATTGAAAAGCTAAATACTGTCGCATCTAACACAGTACGTAAATTTAGCCAGACTGGTGCCGCTTCTTGGTATGGTCGTCAATTCCACGGCCGTAAAACTGCAAGTGGTGAAACATACGATATGAATGGTTTGACTGCAGCTCACCGTAGCTTGCCATTGAACTGTTATATTCGCGTAACCAATAAAAACAATGGTAAGAGCGTAGTCGTAAAAGTAAACGATCGTGGCCCATTCCATGGTAACCGTGTTCTAGACTTGTCTTATGGCGCTGCAAAACAGTTAGGTATTACCAATGCAGGTACTGCAAAAGTGAATATCGAACGTGTAGATGGTCCAAATTCATAAGAACTTGCCAGACTCCTGATACATTTGACTTAAAAGCCACTTCTTGTGGCTTTTTTAATGCCTGGCCAAAAGTGCAATCCCTCCGCCTTCTCCCTCACTTTGTGATGCAGCATCACTCCACCGTGCATCATATGAGTGATGAATTGCTGGTGCTGAATTTTGAACGGCACTGTTTTCTCGTTTATATTTTATCTCAATAAAAAAGGTTTAGATTGATGGATGCTCATCAATAAAAAACTGGAGTGAAAAATGAAAACAATGACAGAATGGTTAGATGAATATAGTGAGAGCCATCAGAACAAAACCAACAAAGCCATTCACTGGGTTTGCGTGCCCACCATCCTGTTTTCCATTATTGGCATTTTGGCTCATTTCAGCGCGTTATTGACAGCCCTACTTTTGATTTTAACTTTGCTCTTTTATGTACGCCTAGACTTAGTCCTTGCTGTCGCAATGGCTACTCTTATTGCAGTCATGGTATGGCTTATTTTTATTTTGCCTGTAGGAACAGGATTTTATATTGCACTTTTCGTTTTAGCCTGGATTGGGCAATTTTATGGACACAAAGTCGAAGGGAAAAAACCTTCATTCTTCAAAGACCTCCAATTCCTCCTCATTGACCCTGCATGGTGCATGAATACCTATCTAAGCAAACTACTACCAAAATATAAAACACGTCAAAAATCGCAAATCAGCGCAATTTAAGACCTATTATCGTTTTAGCCTTCTGAAGAACCTTTATTGATAGGTTCTTCCTTTATATTTCAACCAACCATCCACATGTCTTTGTTGTGGATCATGATGAGTCCAGTGAATTACTCCACCTTTTTCAGAGTATTCATATTCCCCATAGAACTCGACTGCATCTCCCTTTTGCAAACCATCAATACGGGAACTTAAATCAATATTATGAGCCACCAAAACGGTTAAGCCCTTCTGCAATTGCAGAATAAATTTTTGATGGCGTGAGCGGTTATTATCATCCGCTAAAACCGCTTTGGCTCGTCCGGTAGCCTGTACCTGAATATTGCTTGTTTGTGCTCGAAATGCCTGCTGAATTTTTGCATTATCATTGCCAAACGGTAAATTTTTAGATTTAAAATCCTCGTGAGCTTGAGGACATTCTTCCTCTACCTGAATTTGGTTTTGTGGTTTTAAGTCTTAAAAAGGTGGAGTGAAAGAAAATTATTCTTGTAAATCCACTCCAAAATAGGCAGCAATTAAAACAATAATCACCACACCGATTCCCATCTGGGCTTTATTCGCCATCTTTATTCTTCCCTCAAAATTTTAAACTATTCATAAAAAAAGCCCTCGTTAGAGGGCTTTTTTTGCAAATAATCAGAGATTATTTTGCAGCAGCTTGAGCAGCAGCAACTTCTTCAGCGAAAGAAAGTTCAGCTTTTTTCTCAATACCTTCACCTACTTCGAAGCGAACGAATTCAACAACTGTAGTAGCAGTTGATTTAAGAACATCAGCAACTTTCTTGTCGTTGTCGATTACGTACATTTGACGCTCAAGAACAACTTCATTCAAGTATTTTTCAACTGAACCAGTCACCATTTTTTCAACGATGTTAGCTGGTTTACCAGATTCTAATGCTTTCGCTTCAGCAATTTCTTTTTCTTTAGCGATAAGATCAGCAGATACGCCTTCAGCATTTACAGCAACCGGGTTGAACGCAGCAACGTGCATTGCAATACCTTTACCAGTCGCAGCATCACCGTTGTAAGATACAACAACACCGATTTTTAAACCGTGTTTGTAAACTGCAAGGTTTTCACCTTCAACAATTTTCGCACGACGTACTTGGATGTTTTCACCGATTTTTTGAACAAGAGCAATACGCGCTTCTTCAACAGTAGAACCATCTTCAAGTTTCAATTCAGCAATTTTAGCAGCGTCAGTTTCATTTGCAGCAAGAGCAGCAGCAGCAACTTTAGCAGAGAAACCAGAAAAGTTTTCGTCTTTAGCAACGAAGTCAGTTTGGCAGTTTACTTCTACAAGAATCGCTTTGTTGCCTTCTTGAACGATAGTGATTGCACCGTCAGCAGCAATGTTACCAGCTTTTTTAGCTGCTTTTGCTTGACCAGATTTACGAAGGTTATCAATCGCTAATTCGATATCACCGTCCGCTTCTGTTAATGCTTTTTTACATTCCATCATTGCTAGGCCAGTACGGTCACGCAATTCTTTTACCATGCTCGCAGTAACTGCAGTCATGTTATTCTCCTAAATACGGTAGAAAATGAATCTGTTCAACAAAAACGGCCCAAAGTGTTCTCTGGGCCGTTTTGCTTGCTTGACGCTTAATTTGCCACGATTACATGTCGCAAAAATGACAATTCTGCGTCAAAACGCATTAAGCCTCTGGAGCTTCTTTAGCAGCTTCTTCGCCTTTAGCTTGAGCATTTGCTTGTGATTGAGCGTACTCTTTACCAGCAAGGATAGCATCAGCCATAGCAGAAGCGTAAAGTGTAACCGCACGGATCGCATCGTCGTTACCAGGAATAACGTAATCTACGTTGTCTGGGTTAGAGTTTGTATCAACGATACCGATTACAGGAATACCCAAGTTTTTAGCTTCTTTAATCGCGATTGATTCGTGGTCAACGTCAATTACGAATAATGCGTCAGGTAAACCACCCATGTTTTTAACGCCGCCTAAAGCACGTTCAAGTTTTTCCATTTCACGAGTACGTTCTAACGCTTCACGTTTAGTAAGCTTAGCGAAAGTACCGTCAGTAGATTGAGTTTGAAGATCTTTTAAACGGTTGATAGATTGGCGAAGTGTTTTCCAGTTCGTCAACATACCACCTAACCAGCGGTGGTCTACATATGGTTGACCAGCGCGTTGAGCTTGTTCACGAATGATGTTAGAAGCAGCACGTTTAGTACCAACAAACAATACTTTGTTCTTTTTGCTTGCAAGATTGTTAACAAAGTTCAAAGCATCATTTAACGCAGGAACAGTGTGCTCAAGGTTGATGATGTGAATTTTGTTACGCGCACCAAAGATGTATTCGCGCATCTTTGGGTTCCAGAAACGAGTTTGGTGACCGAAGTGAGCGCCTGCTTGAAGAAGGTCGCGCATGCTTACGTTGTAATCTGCCATTTTCTTTACCTTAAAGTTTGGGTTAGGCCTCCATATATCCGCATTCTCCACTCTTGCGAGCACCCAGAGAAATGTGTCGATATATGTGCGGATTTTATTGCCCCATCGCACAAAGCCCGTGAAATTTATTCACGAAAAAGCATTTGATAAAATGGGCGGCTATTTATACCATAGTCACACACAAATTTCCAAAAGTTTTTAAAGATCATGAACAGTACTTACGAAGCTCCCCGTCGACTCATTAAAACCCCTGAAGAAATTGAAAAAATGCGTGTGGCGGGTCGACTGGCGGCAGAAGTTTTGGATATGATCAAACCGCATATCAAACCGGGTGTATCTACACTCGAACTGGATACCATCTGCCACGATTATATCGTCAATAAACAGGATGCCATTCCTGCCTGTCTTGGTTATGGTGCAGCACCTGGCCGCCCGGCATTCCAGCATGTCATTTGTACTTCAGTCAACCATGTAGTGTGTCACGGCATTCCAGCTGCAAGCAAAATCCTGAAAAAAGGCGATATTCTGAATATTGATGTCACTGTCATTAAAGACGGCTATCACGGCGACACCAACATGATGTATATCGTCGGCGGTGAAACTTCAATTCTTGCCGATCGTTTATGCAAAGTGGCGCAAGAAGCCATGTACCTCGGTATTGCGACGGTAAAACCAGGTTCTACCATTGGTGATATTGGCAATGCCATCCAGAAATATGTTGAATCAGAACGCTTTGGCGTCGTACGTGAATATTGCGGTCATGGTATTGGCACCGTATTCCACGACGAACCACAAGTTTTGCATTATGGTCAACCCAATACCGGTATGGTGCTTGAAGAAGGCATGACCTTTACCATTGAACCGATGGTAAACGGCGGCGACTGGAAAACCAAAATTTTAGGTGACAAATGGACGGTGGTGACCAAAGACCACAGCTTGTCAGCACAATATGAACATACCCTTTTAGTGACTAAAACCGGTGTTGAAATACTGACTGCACGTCCTGAAGAAGATCTGTCACGCTTTAATCAATAAATTCATTTCAAATTGATTTAAATGGCTGCACCTGTTGTAGCCATTTTTATTTGAAGTCATCTTCAGTTAAACATTTTGCTGAAAATCTGTACCACCCTCAATTGATTTTCACTTTATTTTCCACATACTGCAGCACAATTCAATTTAACATAGGGATTTTTCATGTCCGATTTTAGCAATGTCACCGTAACCCAAAATGATGATGACACCGTTTCACTACTGATTGATCAAAAGCCTATCTCTGAACGTTACGGCATGAAATTTAGTTCCAGCATTGTGGATGAACTCAAAGCTTTGGCTGACGGTCAAAATATGAAACTGTTTGATCAGTTTGTATTTTCACATACCGATTTAAACTTTGAGCATAGCTATCGTTATGTGACTTGCATCCTCAAAGAAGAAGCAGGTTTCAAAGTGACGCGTAATTTTGTTTATACCATTAACAGCCCAAGGTCAGCAGCCGATTGAACATGTCATTACCAAACAGGGGCAACCGATGACTACTGCTGATGTACATGAGTTCATTAATACCCATCTGCAAAAATCCTTAAATGATTATACCGATCTGAATTATGCTTATTGATGTTTTATTTTTGTGACAACTTGCTAACACTACACACACTACAATTAAATAGTGCACCATCTAATTGTAGTGTTCTTTTTCACTTAGTCCTTCACATTTAATTATCACTTTTACCACCATTTTTCAGTCATTCTCAGCCCTTTTATTCAGACTAAATACTTAATTATTAATTTTTATTGCTCAGCTGATTCAACCGGATTAAATACTTTTTTCCAATATTGCTATATTCGAGCTCCCCTTTTTGGCGCAATTTAGGCTAAGATAGTGTGCTTTTTATTTTTTAATCCCTATAAGAAGGAATACTGCCGTGGACGTACGTCTCTCTGATCGTGTAAATGCCATCAAACCGTCCCCTACACTTGCTGTTACCAATAAAGCTGCTGAACTTAAAGCTGCTGGTAAAAACGTAATTGGTTTGGGCGCAGGTGAACCAGATTTTGACACCCCACAACACATCAAAGATGCAGCCATTACTGCTATTAACAACGGTTTTACTAAATATACCGCTGTTGACGGTACTCCAGGTCTTAAAAAAGCGATTATCGCGAAATTTAAACGCGACAATAACCTTGACTATGCAGCAAACCAAATCCTGGTTTCTTGCGGTGGTAAACAATCCTTCTTTAACCTGGCACTTGCTTTGTTAAACAAAGGTGATGAAGTCATCATCCCTGCACCATACTGGGTAAGCTATCCAGACATGGTGATCATTGCTGAAGGTGTTCCTGTAGTTGTTAAATGTGGTGAAGAACAACGTTTCAAAATCACACCGGCTCAATTAGAAGCTGCGATCACAGACAAAACTCGTTTAGTGGTATTAAACAGCCCATCTAACCCGACTGGCATGATCTACACTAAAGCTGAATTAGAAGCTTTGGCTGAAGTGCTTCGTAAATACCCAGAAGTTCTCGTTGCTTCTGATGATATGTACGAACCAATCCGTTGGGACGACGAATTCTATAACATCGCTACTGTTGCACCAGACCTTTACGATCGCGTAATCGTACTTAATGGTGTGTCTAAAGCGTATGCAATGACTGGCTGGCGTATTGGCTATGCAGCGGGTCCTGCTAAATTGATTGGCGCAATGAAAAAAATCCAATCTCAATCCACTTCTAACCCGACTTCAATTTCACAAGTTGCTGCTGAAGCTGCATTAAATGGCCCTCAAGACGTTCTTGAACCAATGATTGAAGCATTCAAACGCCGTCACGACCTGGTTGTGAAAGGCTTGAACGACATCAACGGTATTACTTGCTTACCTGCTGACGGCGCATTCTATGCTTATGCCAATATCAAACCGTTAATTCGTGCCAAAGGTTTAAAATCTTGCACAGAATTCTCTGCATGGTTATTGGAAGAAACTGGTGTTGCCGTTGTTCCTGGTGATGCATTCGGTCTAGGCGGTTACATGCGTATTTCTTATGCAACTGCTGACGAAGTACTTGTAGATGCGCTTGCTCGTATCAAGAAAGCTGCTGATTCAATCGAAGGCGTTGACGCTGCGATTGCTTCAATTGCTGCTGAAAAATAATCTGACTTAGCAATAAGTTTGATGAGAAAAACCCGCTCTTGAAGCGGGTTTTTTATATTTTCAGATGTAAAGAATTATAAACAACACTAAAAATAGCTAAAATTTTAAATTATGATTTCACTTTAAGCGCTGAATTTGACACAGACTTATCACAAACAACCAGCGCAATTCCCACCAAAACAATCACCGCAGAAATAATAATTCTCCAGCTTAAAGTCTCACCAATAAACAGCACACCACCTAAAATAGCTAAACAAGGTACAGACAATTGCACACTGCTGGCTGTTACACGATCAATACGCTTCACAATGCTATACCACAGCACATAAGCCCCGCTGGAAGCTAAACCGCCAGATAACAGTGCCAAAAGTATCCCTTGAATATGCACAAAACTCTGGGGGTAAAAAGCGATGTACGCCAGCAACACAAAAGGAATGGCTATCACAAAATTTGCCAATGTACTTGCCAATGGATTCTGCATGTTCTTGCCCGCAATGCTGTACATCGCCCAGCCTATTCCTGAAAGCACCATTATCGCGGCATAACCTAAATGAGGTGCCGAGGCGCCAGGAAGTAAAAGAATCAGAATGCCTAAAATCGCAATAGCTAATCCTAAGCCACGTCGCATATTGATTTTTTCACCATGGCACAAGCCATAGCCAACCATGCTTAACTGGACTGTGCCGAATAACAGTAATGCCCCTACACCTGCATCGATATGCAAATAAGCCAATGAAAAAGCAATGATATACAGCGCTAGAAAAAATCCGTTTTTAATATTCCATCTTATTTTGGCTTTATGCCCAGAAAGCATATAGAGCAGCAACAAAACAGCTGCACCGCTGCATACCCGAATCAGGCTAAAACTCATGGGATCAATCTGCTGTTCTGCAAGCGCCAGACGACATAAAACCGAATTCGCAGCAAAAGCCAGCATGGCAATCATGATTTTAAGCAACATGGTTGAGCGTCCCTATTCAACAGCATCGCTTAGATATAGCGAATTCCGCTTATGAAATCCATAAGGCTTTTCTACTTATGCTTATTCAATTCATAGATTAGCCAGCTTAAAATAGCACAGCAACATTCAGCTCACTAAGCACTTAAAATCGACGCTTAAGCTGCATGATTTCTTACTGTTCAAATCTAATAAAATACTTTCTTGATACATTTAACTTTTTAATACCTTTGTAAAAAGTTTCATTTAAACTTTAAAATACGTTCAAATAATGCAGATAGACAATCGAGGGCAGCACATGCGCTATAAAATTATTGATGTATATCAAAAAGAAAATATTAAACGCTATATTGCCAAGTGCTTAAAGTCCCGCTCGCCTCAGTTTATTATTATTGAAAGCCCGCAGACCCTCTGTCTGAATCTAGACATTATTGATGTTAACCCAAAAACATCAGTCACCACTTGGGCCACAGGCGAGGAAATCGCCATGAAAATTCTGCAGCAATTTGACAGCTTTGATAAAACTTATCTGTCTTATAGCCACTAAATAAATCTATCTATCTTATAAGTGCAAATTCAAATCCTATGGAATGGACTGACCGTTCCATTTACACGCGTTGACGTTCAGTCTGTTTTTTGATTAATTGGATTTAAGTTCCAAAAAGGAACCTAATTCAAATTAAGGACGAACAGAATGAATCCTCAACAAATGTCTGGCTTAGAAATTATGCAGGCAATGTGCGCCGGAACACTTCCAGCACCCTCAATGAGCGAAACCATTCCCATGCTGACTGAAAAAGTTGAACTGGGTGAAGTGCATTTTAAAGTCAAAGCGGATCAGCGCCATTTAAACCCGCTTGGCGGCGTGCACGGCGGGTTTGCCGCCACAGTCTTAGACTCAGTTACCGGATGTGCAGTTTTTTCCATGCTGGAAGCAGGCATTGGCTACGGCACAATCGATTTAAATGTAAAAATGTGCCGTCCAATTCCGCAGAACAAAGAACTCCTCGCAATTGGCACGATCATTAATATCAGTAAGAACCTGGGTATTTCTGAAGGGAAAATTGTCGATGAAGATGGCAAACTTTATGCTCATGCCACTGCAACTTGCATGATTATCCGTCCATAGCACATCCTGATCATTCAATGAGTATTGAAAGATGGTGAGAGAGCTTAAGTCATTTCCTAAGCTCTTATGCTAATGCATGATTGTTTATGCATAATTAAACGGCTGATTTAAACGATTTTGTGAGTGCTGATAAAGACACTTCCGGACGCGAAGTTCCCTTATAGATACATAAATACTTAAATACGCTATCCAGAGAAACCGAGAGTTTCTTCTGTTCTGAAACAGACCAGACTTTAGAGTTATTGCGTCCCGATAAAGCACTACCATTTAATTGATACAAATACAGGTCATGCTCACGCTGCAAGGGCTGCTTACGTCCCTTGGAATAGCTGTCCAGGAGCAATTGACAGGGTGAATCGATTAACCATTTATCACTAAACCACAACTGCAATAAATCGCCCAGATATAAAGCCTGAGTGCCCACAGGCCAGACCTGAATATAAGCATCCTCTACGGCTGTTTGATAGCACTCTGGATCGTGAATAATTGAAAGGTAATTGTCTTGATAAAAAGATAAATTTGAAAAAATTTCGGCAATGGTCAGCGTATGCATTCGCTTTCTCCTGTTTAGCCATTTTAGTGCTGGCAAGTTGGTTGAAATCCACACTGTTTGAACTTTCATTCAAACGCTCTGTTATGAATTTAATCTAACAAGCCCATTTTGGCTGTGCAAGTTTTTTTAACATTTTCAATTTAGTTGTTTAAATAAAAAGCATACGGTAGAAAAATTAAGGAATCATGACACTTTTAGCTTGACCCCCTGAAAAATCTCCTTATAATCGCATGCAGATTCTCCAATAGCTCAGTCGGTAGAGCGACGGACTGTTAATCCGCAGGTCCCTGGTTCGAGCCCAGGTTGGAGAGCCAAATACGAAAAAGCCCGCAGCACTAAAGCGGGCTTTTTTTTGCCTTGATTATTTGTAACTCTGCTTTAATAACCATGAAAATCACCCAATAAAAAAGCGCATCGAAATGCGCTTTTTATCTATTTACCCCATCTCAATATTGATCAATCTAAAGATTGCCTTATTGCTGAGGTAAAGGAATATATTGTGAATTATTATTCTGTGCTTTACGTTCGGTCACCACCACATTCAGCGTTAATGGTTTCTCATCACGTACCACTTCAACGTTAATGCGGCTATTCGGGGCTTGCAACGCGACATAATTAATCAGGTGAGAAGCTGAAGTAATGAGTTCACCATTGACCTGAATAATCTTGTCACCTTTGTGAATACCCGCTTTTGCAGCCGGACCATTCGGCAACACGTCTGCAACCACCACACCATTTTGCTTAGGCTCAAGAATGTTTTCCTGTTGCACCGGCATCAGGCTAATACCCAGCCAGCCACGAACCACACGACCATCTTTCAAAATTGAATTCAGGATTTGCTGGCAAACCTTGGCTGGAATGGCAAAACCAATCCCGAGCGAACCACCGGATTGAGAGAAAATAGCGGTATTTACACCAATCAGATTACCCGCTACATCAATCAATGCACCACCAGAGTTACCCGGATTAATGGCTGCATCGGTCTGAATAAAGTCTTCATAGGTATTGATACCCAAATCCGAACGGTTGGTTGCAGAAATAATCCCTTGGGTTACGGTTTGTCCCACACCAAACGGGTTACCAATCGCAAGCACCACATCCCCGACTTCATTTCCACTCAATTTAAAAGGTAGCACCGGAAGCTTATCCAGCTCGATCTTAATCACAGCAAGATCTGAATCCGGGTCTGTGCCAATCACTTTTGCAACTGCACGACGTCCATCATTCAATCCCACCACAATTTGTTCAGCCTGAGCAATTACGTGATTATTGGTTAAGATATAACCATCTGCACGAACAATAACTCCTGAACCCAGGCTATTTTCATTTGGTTCCTGACCAAATTGTTCTGGAACCTGATCACCAAAAAACTCACGAAATGCAGGATCATTTAACAGCGGATGCTCAGCCTTATTCACTTTCTGAGTAGTAAAAATATTCACCACGGCAGGTGCTGCAACTTTCACTGCTGCACTATAAGAACTGACTCCACCTGTTCGGTTGGTATTGACTAATGGCTCTACTTTTTCCACAGGCATTTTTATACCATCAGCCGCAACAGGTGCTTTGGGCTTTTGATTTTGCTGCCATACTAGAAAACCGAGAGTAACCAAAATGAGTAAAACCCAAGGTAACCACGAAAAGGTGCGACGCACGTTAATTTCCTCTAACAATATTTTAATTCGTTGATGACTAAGTAATTTATGTGTCATTGTAAAATGAAATAGAGATGGAAACATAAAAATAATTCAAGAGTTTTGTGATGCTTTAGTTACAATTTAAAATATGGTTTGATGAGATTAAATATTTAGGCTTCCGGGACATTTATGGCAAAGCTCAACGAGATTATTCAGTGGTGTGATCAGACCCTGAAATCACACGAATTTAAAGACTATGCACCAAATGGTTTGCAAATTGAAGGCAAACCCGAGGTCAATAAAATTTTGTGTGCGGTGACTGCATCACAAGATGCGATTGACGCAGCCATTGCACAAGGTGCGGACTTGCTCTTGGTTCATCATGGCTATTTCTGGAAAGGTGAACCCTACCCAATTACGGGTATGCGCGGCAAACGCATTAAAAGCTTAATTCAACATGATATCTCTTTGGTAGGCTATCACCTGCCCTTAGATTCACATCCTGCTTTAGGCAATAACGCTGCCATTGCTGACATTTTAGAACTTGAACAGATTGAAGCTTTAGATCCTGGCGAGCGCAACCCGATTGGCAATATTGGTTATTTAAAACAGCCCATGTCTGCCGAAGACTTTAAGCAGTATATATCGGAATGTTTAGGTTTTAATGCCATTCATCTTGCTGCGGATAAAAAAACAATCCAGAAAATCGGTTTCTGTACCGGTGGCGCGCAAGATTTTATTGGCAAAGCGGCGGAGCAAAACTGTGATGCCTATATTTCCGGTGAAGTCAGTGAACGGACGTTTTATGAAGCCAAGGAATTGAATGTGCATTATTATGCCTGCGGACATCATGCAACCGAGCGTTATGGTGTGCAAAGGCTGGCAAAAGCTATTTCAGAACAGTTTGATATTGAGTATAGTTACTTCGAATTAAACAATCCGATTTAATTCAACATGAGCGGTTTTACATTTTCTTTATACGTATAAATTCAGGCTTTATTCTGTATTGTTATTTATAAGCAATGCGCAATTTCCCTCAAGAATCTATTACAATAAAGCCACTTAATGTTAAAACCCAGCAAAATGCAAGGAATTGAAAACATGACAACGATTACTTTACCGGCACTTCCATACGGTTATGAAGATCTTGCTCCGCACATCAGCAAAGAAACTTTAGAATACCATCACGACAAGCACCACAACACTTACGTTGTAAACTTGAATAACCTGATCAAAGGCACAGACCTTGAAGGTAAAACTTTAGAAGAAATCATCACTGCAACTGCTGGTGATGCTGCTAAAGCTGGCGTATTCAACAATGCTGCTCAAGTTTGGAACCATACATTCTACTGGAACTGTATGGCTAAAAACGGTGGCGGTAAAGCGACTGGTGCTTTAGCTGCTAAAATTGATGAAGCTTTCGGTTCTTACGAAAAATTTGCTGAAGAATTTGCTGCTGCTGCAACAACTCAATTCGGTTCAGGTTGGGCTTGGTTAGTTGCTGACCAAGTAAATGGCAACTTATCTATTCTTAAAACTTCAAATGCTGATACTCCACTTGCTCACGGTAAAGTTGCTGTGTTGACTATTGACGTTTGGGAACATGCTTACTACATCGACTACCGTAATGCACGTCCTGCTTACATCAAAACTTTCCTAGAAAGTTTGGTAAACTGGGACTACGCTAACGCTAAACTTGCAGGTCAAGCTGCGGGCGTTGAAAAATAAGATTTGAAATTATTTTATTTTTCCGTTTAAAAAATCACCCTTTATGGGTGATTTTTTTGCTTTTGCATTCTAAATGAATATTAATAAAGCAAATGATTCATTTCTTTACATTATCTGGTTGACGACTTGAGTTTTCATCCCTAAAATGCGCTTCAGATTCTCCAATAGCTCAGTCGGTAGAGCGACGGACTGTTAATCCGCAGGTCCCTGGTTCGAGCCCAGGTTGGAGAGCCATCTATTCTTCCATAGCTCAGTCGGTAGAGCGACGGACTGTTAATCCGCAGGTCCCTGGTTCGAGCCCAGGTGGAAGAGCCAAGATTCTAAAAAGCCCACTCATGATGAAGTGGGCTTTTTTTATTGGTTAAATTTCGCTTCGCTTCTTATATAACCCATACTTTTTTAAACTTTTGGCTTAACTACCAGCCTCCAAATTGTTGACCATTCACCTATCTATTGTTCGCCGATTAAAATTTAGTTATGTTCATTCTAATAAAAAGACTTTAATAAAACTCTATGAATGCAACCTGGTTAAAATCTCTCATTTTTTGGATTATTTTGATTGTTGTCATGTTCGCAGTGTTTCAATGCAGCCAAAATTCTGAAAATAAAAAGCAGGCTTCCGCGCTCATGTATGAACGCTTATTTCATTGCACCCGTAATTTACCGCAAAAGAACCCGGAGGTTTTAAAACACATTCAACAACAGCTCAAGCCTGAGCTCAGCCAAGCCGAGCTGATGAAATTGATCAATGAATGCCGTGCTGCAGAGCCCTTACAAAGCAAAGAAAATTATATAAACCTAATAAAAGCACTTAAATAATCAGTAATAAGTTTATTTTTAAAACATTCAATTCATTTTCATGGTTTTTTTAACCCTCAGCCCTTGACCCTGTACGCTGAGATACATAGAATGCGTACCAGATTCTCCAATAGCTCAGTCGGTAGAGCGACGGACTGTTAATCCGCAGGTCCCTGGTTCGAGCCCAGGTTGGAGAGCCAGATTCTAAAAACCCACTCAACTGAGTGGGTTTTTTCTTATATCAAGATTGTGCTGTGTTCGATTCAAGTCAATTCACTTTTTTCCTTATTGGTTGTATTGCCAGCCTAGCCTTGCTGACCCTTGTTTTTCAGCAACTGTTCAAGCCACGGCAAAAATTCTTTCCCAAACGCGTAATCACGCCTTTCGAAAGCAAGATGTTTATTCGTCTCAAAGAAACCTTCCCCCAACATCATCTTCTGGCTCAAGTGGCTTTTAGCGCTCTCATCACCAACAATAACTTTAAAATCCGCAACAAGTTTAATCGTAAAGTCACCGACTTCGTTTTACTCAATCAAAAACTTGAGGTAGTCGCTATTATTGAACTGGATGATCCAAGCCATATAGGCAAAGAGCAGGAAGATGCCGAACGCGATGCCATGCTGCATGAAGCCGGCTATCAGGTCTATCGCTATACCGATATCCCCAGTGTTCATAGCTTAAAAAAAGATATTCTCAATTAATCTGTGCTCGTCATAAAAAAGCCACCGTATGATGCGGTGGCTCCCAATACAATAAGCTCAATATAACGATGAATTATTTATTGCCTTGCTGGGTAGAAGTAGAAGGTTCTACAGTCGCCGCAGAAGCAGATCTTTCTGCCGCCTCACGGGCTTTGATCCGTTCCAGCATTTCAGCCTGTTGCTGCTTATATTTCTGCTGGTTTTTCTCATCGCTACTGACTGCCAGATAGGCCATAGAGACAAGAAAAATCGGAATAAGTAGCCCAAGGCTCATCAGAATGATCATCTTTTTGGGATTTGGCTTCGACCCTGATTGCGACATAATCAATACCTGTCAGTTTATTTACACACTAAATTTACCGTCCAATATAACAAAACCCTAAACTGTCTCAACCACTTATCAGCCTAGTTTTTTAGATTCTTATAAAAAAAGCCGGTCGAAACCGGCTTTTTCCCAGTCAAAACCCATCAAAGTCAAACAGTAAGCTGAATTTTTAACAGTACCTCTCGTAAGGCTGCTTGATAATCAAAGTCAGCTTCCGGTTTGTCTTGCATCCGCCAAGCCACATAACCATCCGGACGTACCAGTACAGCCCCCGCTTCATGGATTTCAGATTTCTGGTTCCATGTCCCATAAACATCGCGATATTCCCGGGAACCAATCTGAATCACGTCCAGATAAGGCAGATTCAGGGCATGTACCGCATTTTTCCAGCCTGTACCAGACAGTCCGGTGAGCAAGCTAAAACGGCCATGTCCCACGATATCCAGGGTTGATTGCTTCTGTCCTTTAGCATCAATCAGCCAGGTATGTGGCAGTTTTGCACCCGGGCGTGTCGTTGCCTGCAAGTAAAGCTGTGAGTCTTGAGCAAAGGTTTCTGCTGTCACCTCGGCAATCACCGCATATGAATCATAACGCTGATTCAGCTCTACCCCTTGCGCATTAAATTCGAAATGCTTAATTTCCAGAGCTTTGAATAATTTTTGACGAATTTCAGCACCAGAATCATCTTCAGCAAAAATTCGCTGTAACATCTCTGCCTGTGTCGTTACACCATGATCAAAACCAAAGACTTCTTTCAGATACTTATAGTCAAAACGGGATTGATTGGCACGGGCGACTATCTGCTTGCCTACAGGTGCACGTTCGACCGTATAAGAATCCAGCAGGCTTTCTTTGGCCCAGCCACGAACAGCATAGGCCAGTTTCCAAGCCAGGTTGAATGCGTCCTGCATGCAGGTATTTGACCCCAGACCACTAGAAGGTGGATGACGATGCACGGCATCACCACCACAAAATACCCGCCCTACCGAATATTCTGTGGCCCAGGTCTGATTGACATACCAGTAAGACAATTTTTCAATTTCTACATCCTGAACTTCCGCCCCGACAAAGGCATTCAGGCGGGCACGTACCTGTGCTTCAGTCACCTGCGGTTCACCTTTACTGATGTCAAAGCCCCAGCCCATGATCCATTGATTCCATGGCGTAATGGCACGCAACAGCCCCATCCCCAAATCACCAAAGCTGGCTTCGGGATTGACAATCCATTGCAGGATCGCCGGACGATGCTGCACATATTGGCTTAAATCCGCCTTGAAGGTCACATACACTGTACCAGCACGTGCCATGATGCCTTCCAGCGGCAGATTTAACTGCTCGACAATTTTAGAACGTGCACCATCCATACCCACCAGATATTTGGCCCGCAAGCTAAACTCGGTATTGGTAATCCGGTTTAGAAAAGTTGCCGTCACACCGTGTTCATCCTGGGTATGAGACAGATATTCGGTATTAAAGTTATAAATCGCACCGCGTTCGGCGGCATTCTTTGCTAACAATGCTTCCATTTTAGGCTGGATCAAATCTACCAGCGGACATGGACTGCCTTTGACATAATCGCCATGTCGCTCATCCCCAGTACCCCAGGCGCTAAGACGGGCTATTTCTTCCCCGACCAGACTAGTAGTAATCAGGCTTTCTCCCATCTGTTCCCAAGGCGTGGCAATTTGCTTGACTTGCTCTTCTATACCGAGATCACGTAATACTTCCATGGCACGCTGATTGGTAATATGCGCACGTGGACTGTTGGCCAGCCAGCTAAACTGGGTAAAAAGCTGGACTTTAATGCCATAATTGGCCAATGCCAGTCCCAAGGTTGACCCAGCAGGACCTGTTCCTACCACCAGCACATCCGCATCAAATTGCTCAGACATCACATACTCCTTTTCCATGCTACCCTTCAGCTGTCTGATCTCAGTGTATGCAACATCCTTATTTTACAGAACACCCATAGGCTTAAACTATGGTTGCATAGCTTCTAAGTCTGTTACATTTCATAATCGTATTCGCAGTATCAGCATAGGATGAAGCTGCGCAATCGGGTTTAAACGTGCGGTCAGTTATGGAATTACGTCATTTAAGATATTTTGTCAGTGTGGCCCAGCAAGGCAGCTTCACCAAAGCTGCTGAAAAGATGTTTACTGCACAACCCTCATTAAGCCAGCAGATTAAAGATCTGGAAGAAGAAGTTGGAGTATTACTATTTGATCGCTCCTCTAAAAAAATCCGTCTGACCGATGAAGGTGAAGCCTTTTTACCTTATGCACAGAATGCGCTGGAAAATGCCCAGCTAGCTATCTCTGCTGCACGTCAAGTTGCCTACAATAAAAACAACCAGATTTATATTGGCTTTTTAAATGTGGCAGAACTGAAGGTCATGCCGTTGATTTTGGACAAACTCAAGCAGCAAATTCCGGATCTGCAGATCCATGTGCAAAGCCTGACCTGTCTTGAACAGATTCAGCGTCTAAAAAATGCTGAACTGGATCTAGCCTTTACCCGTTACGCCATTCAGCATGATGATTATGAAAACCTGTGCCTACTGACTGAAAAAATCTATGTCGTTGCAGCAGCAAAATTACATCCTTCCAAACATCAAATCAGTCGTGAATACTTGAGCAAACAGAACATCATCATGTGCGAACAAAGTGCTTCGCCAGTATTTTATGAAAAGATCAATCAACAATTGCAGCTTAAACATCTACCGCATCATCAGATGCTTTGGGTGACCAATGTCCTGCAACATATCAACATGATCAATATGGGCATGGGCTTTAGTTTCGTTCCGGAATATCTGTTGAAATTTCTAGGCGATCATGTGCAGGTGGTGGCGACCGAATTTGAGCTTCCTACCTTGCAGCTGTATGCCAGTTTCAGGAAAAACTCAAAAAATACCGCACTTCAGTTCATTACTAAGGAGCTGAAAATGCAAACTCAATTGAGCTGATGCTTGTATCTTCAACCCATAATAAAAAAGTATCCGCATGGATACTACGGTCACCGAGTTAAAGTCCAGGTGTTAGATTCGTGAGTGTGGCAGGGATGCCACACATTCCCCATCACGACAGGATGTCGTGTATGGGGAATAAAGACTTTTGCCTACTTTTGGTCTGTCAAAAGTAGGGTTCAGCCTACACAAAGTCACTTAAACTTTTAAAGAAAAGACAAGGCTGTAAAAAAAATTAAATATAAATATAAATATCATATATTTAAAAACAACAGGTCATCATGTTAATTCAATACTGAAATAAAATTTAAATTGTGGGATAGCATTGTCCCTATCGATACTTTTTTTGACGATTTTTACTTCAAATGATCGCTAAAGCAAAGCGAGGAAAATTCCAGCAAAAATCATGACCCCTACCCAGCGGTTATGCCGAAACGCCCAGAAGCAGTGATGCGGATCACGGTCATGGGTTTTGCTCCATTGATAGATAAAATCAGCAGCAACTGCCAGCAGTACAATCAGCCCAAATGGCATCAACAGATTTTCCAAATACATGGCACTGCCAATTAACACAAGGCTGCTGACCTGTAATAAAGAAATGATTTCGATGTCATATTTGCCAAATAAAATGGCCGTCGATTTCACCCCGATCTTTAAATCATATTCACGGTCGGTAATGGCATATTGCGTGTCATACGCCACTGTCCATGCCAAATTGCCAAAGTACAAAAGCCAGCAGCTTAAATCCGGTGTCTGTCCCACTGCGGTATAAGCCATCGGAATGGACCATGAAAATGCCGCGCCAAGAAAGACTTGTGGCAAATGGGTATAGCGCTTCATAAAGGGGTAGATAAATGCAAGGAACAGCGCCCCAAATGACCAGTAGAACGTTTCAATAGGCAAGAAAAACAGCATACAGGCACTGGCAGCCACAAGAATCAAAAAGACATAAATGGCTTCTTTGGCACTGATCACACCAGTAGCCAAAGGACGGTTTTTTGTTCTTTCTACGTGCGCATCCACTTTTCGGTCAGCAAAGTCATTAATGGCACAACCCGCAGCACGCATAAAAATGGTACCTAGTATCATGGGGATTAAAATCCCGATGCCTGGGATTCCCTGATTAGCCACCCAAAGTGCCCACATGGTTGGCCAGAACACCAGTTCCGTGCCAATCGGCTTATCAAAACGACAGAGATAATAATAAGCTTCCAGACGTTCAAGCCAGGTAATTTGATGCGCAGTTGCCATGACATTCCTTAACCAGGTTACTGTTTAATTTTTTGTTGAATAAAGCGTTCAAATGCAGGCAAAAAAGTTTCCTGCACAATGAATTTACAACCATGCCAAGTATAGCAACTTTGTCGTGTCCAGCCATCTTCAAGTAGAATTACCCGCCGCTGACAAACCGGATTGGTGCGTTGAAATAGAAACCATCCGATTGGTTTTTTACCAATATGCTGAAAGATGCGTGCCCGGGATTGCAAACTTAAAATTGGAAAGATACTTTTGGCTTTGACCCACGGTGCATCTTCACAGCCATATAGATAGCTTTCACGCACCCACGAAGTATGCTGATGCGGCATATTCATCCATTGCGCATCTGCACGTAGAAGCCGCTGATAATGCTCTTCAATGGGCTGAACCTTGAATACCCCACCCGCAAAATCGGTTAATTGCTGTGTCAGTGAACCTGAAGCATATAACCACGGCTTTAATACAGGTAAAATGATTGAATTTTGATTTGCGTATGCACGCGGTTCACGCATAACGTTAAAGCTCTTGAAAATGTGGAAGTTTATACACAGTTTAAATGATATTCAGAAGACTTGAGTTTACTTATCATCATTCAATTTAAAACAAAATCTTGATTTAACAGTTGTCTGTCTTGGCTATCACTTCAAATTTCCCCTGCGGAGTCTTGATTAAAATCATGCCTTCAGCACTTAAATAAAATGATTCAGGATAAGTATAATCCAAAGCCAATTCAGGATTTTTAAGCCCTATAAACTCTGCTTGCTTATAACCTTCAACTGTACGACCCACTTCCATGTATTCCACAGTCGAGAAATTCATTTTAAATCCCTTGTCGTGATCAAGCGGATCAATCCAAGGATAAAAGCTGGTCTGTTTTTTACGTGGCTTCGCCATAAGGTGATGACTCTTGTAAATTTTCACCCCATCATACAAAAAACCCGCGACAAGCGCGGGTTTTTCTTGAACTTAAATTCGAATATGAATTACAAGCTGTAGTACATATCAAATTCAACTGGGTGAGTAGTCGTATTAAGACGACGTACTTCTTCAGTTTTAAGTTCGATATACGCATCAAGCATTTCTTTAGTGAACACGCCACCTTTAAGAAGGTAATCATGATCAGCTGCAAGAGCTTCAAGCGCCATATCTAGGCTATGAGCCACTGTAGGGATTTTAGCTTCTTCTTCAGGAGGAAGATCATACAAGTTTTTGTCTGCAGCTTCACCTGGGTGGATCTTGTTTTGGATACCGTCAAGGCCGGCCATCAACAATGCAGCGAAACCTAAGTACGGGTTCATCATTGGATCAGGGAAACGTGCTTCAATACGTTTGCCTTTAGGGCTAGAAACGTAAGGAATACGGATAGAAGCAGAACGGTTACGTGCTGAGTAAGCAAGCATGATCGGAGCTTCGAAGTGCGGAACTAAACGTTTGTACGAGTTTGTAGAAGGGTTAGTAATTGCATTCAATGAACGAGCATGTTTGATCACACCGCCGATGAAGTACAATGCCATTTCAGAAAGGCCTGCATATTCATCACCAGCAAACAAGTTCTTGCCATCTTTAGAGATAGACATGTGAACGTGCATACCAGAACCGTTGTCACCTACCATTGGTTTAGGCATGAAAGTCGCAGTTTTAGCGTATTGGTGAGCAACGTTCCAAACCGCATATTTAAACTGTTGAACTTCGTCCGCTTTACGAACCATGGTGTTGAAGCTCACACCAATTTCTAACTGGCAAGATGCAACTTCATGGTGATGTACTTCTACACGGCCTGGGCCCATGATGTCTTCAATACGAGCACACATATCAGCACGCATATCTTGTGAAGAATCTACAGGAGGAACTGGGAAGTAACCGCCTTTAACACGTGGACGGTGACCTGAGTTACCAGCTTCGTAATCTTTACCAGTAGACCAAGCAGCTTCTTCAGCGATCAATGTGTGGCGCGCGCCAGACATGTCGATGTCCCATTTCACTTCGTCAAATACGAAGAATTCTGGTTCTGGACCGAAGAATGCAGTATCACCAATACCTGTTGATTTTAAGTATTCTTCTGCACGGCGAGCAATTGAGCGTGGATCGCGTTCATAACCTTGACCAGTAGATGGCTCGATTACGTCACAAGTCACAACAACTGTAGGCTCAGCAAAGAACGGGTCTACAAAACCAGTTTCTGCATCTGGACGTAAGATCATGTCAGATGCTTCAATGCCTTTCCAACCAGCGATTGAAGAACCATCAAACATTTTACCGTCTTCAAATGTATCTTCGTCGATTGAATCTGCAGGGTAAGTTACATGCTGCTCTTTACCCTTAGTATCAGTAAAGCGAAAATCGACCCATTTTGCGCTACTTTCTTGGATGAGTTGAAGGACCTTGTTCGCCATGCTCATTTTGCTCCGATGATTTTTGTTGCACCTGCTAAGTGCGTGTTAGTAGTTGGTATCTGTTAAGCAATTCTCATACCAACTTTAAAAAAACAAAGATAAAATACTGAATTCTTTATCAGAATAGAAGATTTAATCGCTTTGCTTTGAGGCTATTATACTGTGTACAAAAGCAAATGCACCATATTCAAACACTCTTAATTGCTTTTACTTAAAAAGCTGCTTTTAATGTACTAAATTGGTGCATATTTATTTTCTACCTCTAATAAAAGCCCTGCTTTACTTGCCATTTGACTAAATATGTATCGGTTCCGCTTAAAATAAATACTTAATAATTTTTTTCTCTGTCATATTAATGATTTCATTAATAAATATTTTCAGAATTTTAATTTTTAAGCTAAAAACCCATTAAACCACAAATAAATTATATCTTATTATTATTTATATATTTTTTATTTTTTCAGCTGTTAAACTTTAATTATTTTAAAGTTTCAAAATTATGAAACACTCTGCGCCATTTTGGTGACAACATATAAATCTAATGTCCAGTAATTTATGTTCCTTTATGAAGCCAAGCTTCAATAGATAACTTACGTAAGTCAAAAAATATTCGATTTTTAAAATCAGCACTGCCCCAAATGATGGAAAACGTGTGACATCCATGCCGCACTCGTGACTCCAATACTTGCTAAAATCTATGTTTAATTTTGGCCTCAAGAATAACTTATCGTAATTGGAAAATGATTTATGAAGGAATTCCAATGAATCAAATTTAGCCATTTTACTTACTTATAGATAGCATATTACCAAAATATATTGACTGATTTTTCTTCATTGATTTTATATCGCCCTCTCCCCCTGCATCGTATTTCAAAATAGCATCAAATTATTGAAACAATCTTCAATGAATTTCATTCACCATAAAATGCAAATAAATCAGCTTATTCACTCGCAGTGATTTCTCTAAAATCATTATCATAGAAATAGTTCAGCAGAAAATGTTTATTTTTTGCTATGATTATTCGCACTCCATTTTTTTAGCCGTTTTGACTGCTTTTAGTTTAAATAAGACTATGCAGTGAAAACTCGAATCATGCGAGTATTCTTGGACTATTCGAGCACAGTTAAGTGCGCAAATTTCAATAGGTTAGCTCATGCTTTTAATGATCGACAACTATGACTCTTTTACCTATAACATCGTGCAGTATTTTGGCGAGTTAAATCAGGAAGTAAAAGTAGTCCGTAATGATGCCGTTACATTGGAAGATATCGAGCGATGGCAACCGAAGTATCTCGTTATTGGTCCTGGCCCGTGTTCACCAAGCGAAGCAGGCATTTCCATTCCTGCAATTCAGCACTTTGCCGGCAAAATTCCTTTACTGGGAGTGTGCTTGGGACATCAAAGTATTGGACAAGCCTTTGGTGGAGATGTGGTTCGCGCCAAAAAAGTCATGCATGGACGTTTATCGGACATGTATCACAGCAATAAAGGGATTTTCAGCAATCTGCCTTCCCCGTTTTCTGCAACGCGCTATCACTCACTGGTGATTGATCAGGCGACATTGCCAGAATGCCTAGAAGTGACCTGCTGGACCAATGAAGAAGATGGCTCTATGGAAGAGATCATGGGCGTGAAACATAAGACATTGCCGGTTGAAGGCGTGCAGTTCCATCCTGAATCCATTCTGAGTGAACACGGTCACCAAATCTTCAAAAACTTTTTAGAAATTTACGCATAACGAGCGCTATCAAGATTATGAATATTCAACAAGCTTTAAATAACATCACTAAAAATATCGAGCTCACTCAACCGCAAATGGAAGAAGTGATGCGTACCATCATGAATGGTCAAGCCACTGATGCACAGATTGGTGCTTTAATGATGGGCCTACGCTTAAAAGGCGAAAGCATTGACGAAATTACCGCAGCTGCTCGTGTAATGCGTGAATTTGCGATTAAAATTGATGTCAGCGATCTTCCACATTTAGTCGACATTGTCGGTACCGGCGGTGACGGTCAAAACCTGTTTAACGTATCGACTGCATCAAGTTTTGTCATTGCAGCTGCTGGGGCAACCATTGCCAAACATGGCGGCCGTGGTGTGTCATCCAAGTCAGGCTCATCTGATCTTTTAGAACAGGCCGGAATTAACCTTGATCTCAACATGCAACAGACTGAACGTTGCATCCGTGAAATGGGCGTCGGTTTCCTGTTTGCACCCAATCATCACAAAGCGATGAAATATGCTGCTGGCCCGCGTAAAGAACTTGGCTTCCGCAGTATTTTCAACCTGCTTGGCCCGCTTACGAATCCGGCCGGGGTAAAACGTTTTGTGATTGGCGTATTTTCTACCGAACTTTGTCTTCCGATGGCTGAAGTATTGAAACAGCTGGGCGCAGAACATGTCATGGTGGTGCATTCTAAAGATGGTCTGGATGAAATCAGTCTCGCATCTTCCACTCATGTGGCTGAACTGAAAGATGGTGAAATTACCGAATGGGAAATTCAACCCGAAGCGGTCGATATTGAATCGCAAACCTTAACTGGCCTTTCTGTAGATAGCGCAGCTGAAAGTCTGGCTTTGATTAAAGATGCATTAGGCAAGAAAAAGTCTGCCCTGGGTGAAAAAGCGGCAAATATGGTGGCACTGAATGCCGGTGCAGGGATCTACGTTTCAGGTTTGACCAACAGCTATAAGCAAGGCGTTGCTTTGGCACATGACATTATCTATGGCGGTCAAGCTTTGGAAAAAATGGGCATTTTGTCTGAATACACAAAAACTTTAAAAGAATACGAAGCTTAAGACGGTAGGACAAAGATCATGGTAGATATCGCAAATACAATTTTAGGCAAAATTGTGGATCGTAAACAGCAAGAATTTGCTGCTCGTCTTAAGCAACACAGCTATAAAGATGTGGAAGAACTGGCTCAAGCGGCAACACCTGTGCGTGGTTTTGCGCAGTCTTTACAACACAAGCGTCCAGGCGTGATTGCTGAAATCAAGAAAGCCTCCCCCTCGAAAGGCGTGATTCGCGAGAGCTTTAATCCTGCTGAAATTGCCCAGCAGTATGAACAGGCAGGTGCTGCTTGCCTGTCTGTACTGACAGATGTGGACTTTTTCCAAGGTGCGGACGAAAATATCCAGATTGCCCGTTCGCATTGTGCCCTGCCTGCATTACGCAAGGATTTCCTGATTGACCCTTATGGCGTGATTGAAGCACGTGCCCTGCATGCTGACTGCATTCTTTTAATTGTGGCGTGCCTGTCTGACCAGCAACTCGAAGAAATGTCTAAAACCGCTTTTGAACACAATCTGGATGTACTGGTTGAAGTGCATGATGAAGCTGAGCTTGAACGTGCACTGAGACTTTCAGAGCGTTGTCTGTTAGGCGTGAATAACCGTAATTTAAAAACCTTTGATGTCGATTTAAACACATCACTACGCTTGAAAAAATTGCTTGAGCCTTCACGTTTACTGGTGACTGAAAGTGGTATTGCCACTCCAGATGATGTCCACATAATGCAAGAACATGATATTCATGCCTTCCTTGTGGGTGAAAGTTTTATGAAACAGCCTCGTCCAGACCATGCCTTCACGGCATTGTTTGGTCAGCCTGAAACTGTTTGATGAATAATTAAGATTATGAGTAAACATGATTCTTCGCTTTCGAAAGATCAGTACAATTTACTGAAATCTTTTAAAAAGCAAATTACCAATCCGCATTCACCTGCCATTGCCAAGCAACCTGAGCCTAAAGCTCAGCCTCAGCAAGAGCAGGAAGATGATTTCGCTTTGTTCCAGAAATCGATGCAAGGTGTCAAAAAAATCGACAGCAGTAATATTGCAAAGATTGAAAAGAACAAAAAGAAAAAACCGGATGCAAAAATTTTAGCCAAACGTGCAGCCGCAACCGGCCCTATGGAAACCGATCAGGCGGAGCTGTCGGATACTCAAGCCATGCTTAATCCGGTAGCCAGCCAAGCGGCGTTAAGCTATCGCATTGCCACGTTACAGCATAAAGTTTTTGAAGATTTAAAAGCAGGCAACCTGCGCTGGTTTGAAGCAGTCGATTTACATGGCTGTACCGTAGAAGAAGCCCGTGTAGCTATACTACAGATTATTCAAATGGCCAAAGATGAAAATCAGAACGTCATTAAGATTGTACATGGCAAAGGGCCTGAAGCTATTTTAAAAACCTATGTGAATGGCTGGCTACGTCAGCACCGTGATGTTTTGGCCTTTGTCAGTGCTCCTGAAAAGCAAGGCGGCACGGGTGCAGTTCTGGTTCTGCTGAAACGTGCAGAAAAGAACCCAAAATTCAAACAGTAATCGGATTTTTCCTCAAAAGCAGGCATTGGAGTGGTTTTCTGCTACAATGCCGTCCTTGTTCAATATCAGTGTAAGTGAACACGTCTTATGTCTATGCAGCAATCCTACGCCAACATTTTAACTGCCGTTGGTGAAGATCTTAATCGTCCTGGTCTTAAAGATACGCCAATGCGTGCTGCTAAAGCTTTTTCGTATTTAACGTCTGGATATAGCAAAACTTTGGAAGAAGTGACCAATAGTGCGGTCTTCCCTTCCGATAACCGTGAAATGGTATTGGTCAAAAATATCGAGTTTTATTCACTCTGTGAACATCATTTACTGCCGTTCTATGGCCGTGTGCATATTGCCTATTTACCTGAAGGCAATGTGTTGGGTTTATCCAAATTTGCACGCATTACCGAAATGTTTGCCCGTCGTCTGCAAATTCAGGAAAACCTGACTCAGCAAATTGCAGAAGCCGTAGCTGAAGTGACCAAAGCACGTGGTGTGGCGGTGATGATTGATTCTGCGCATATGTGCATGATGATGCGTGGTGTAGGCAAACAGGAATCCACTACCCGTACGGTTTCTTTTGTCGGTGATTTTAAAACCAATAAAGAGGAACGCCGAGAGTTTTTAAGTGCGCTACCTGAATCTTATTAATTCATCATTGAAAAGCCTCAACACTTGTTGAGGCTTTTTTATTTGTGCTTTAATTTCTTTTGTTTATGCAACTTTTCGATTTTAAGGATAAATCATGTCATCTATTTGGTTAGCAGGTCAAGGTTTAACGCAGAGCAAAGTAACTGTTGATTATCCGCGTCCTGATCGTCTGGTTGCGGGCAATCCTAAACGCCTAACCGAAAGTTTATATAAACATCCCAATATGAACTGTGGCATCTGGAGCTGCGAAGCAGGTGCATGGAATATTGTATTTGCTGCCAACAAACAGGAATTCTTTCAAGTTATTGAAGGTGTAGTACGCTTGCATGATGCCAATATGCAAAGTTTTGTCGAAATTAAAGCAGGTGAGGCTGGCATTATTCCACCCGGCTTTACTGGAAAATTTGAAGTGGTTGAAGCGGTTAAAAAATATTTCGTGGTGGTTGAAGCTTAAAACCTGTGGATACTGGTTTTTTTCTTTCAGGTTTTTATAAAAATTTTAAACGAGTAATCAGTCGCGTACTCAGTACATTTTATAACATGAACCCTTCTCTCTAGCTTATTACTGATCACATTCTTCTAAACGTTTAACTGAATGATCACACAAATGAAAGCATCAGAAAAATAGTAGATAAAAATCTGAACAAAATTTAGATAACATCATGCCGCATGTCTTATTCATAATGACTTAAAGGGCTAAAAAGCACAGAGAGACTATGACCAGAAAAACCTTTTCTGAGGCCACGCCACGTCGGGAATCACGGGTTGTCTCGACAAGCTTTGACTACTCACTCGACTTTAAGAAAATTGATTTTAGACAACAGCCTGAACTGTACCGAATTGGTCGTGGGGAACAAGGCGTGCTTTTGGTTGAACCTTATAAATCAGAAATCCTGCCCTACTGGCGTTTTGCCGATGAAGATAAAGCCCGAATCAGCAGTGAAAAAATTTATCAGCTTTTCTTAGGCTATTTACAACAGCACGATTTTGTCGGTGCCGATATAGCGCGCAAGTTTTTACAAATGGGTTATACCCGCGCACGGCGCTATGCCAATCATAAAGGTGGAAAAAAATATGATGGATCTGTGCCTAATGATAAAAAAGGGTTAAGCGGTGCACATGAGCGTGAGCAATTGCCGCGTCAAACAGAAGATTCCATCAAAGCGGCAGCGGCAAGAATTTTTAAACAAAAATGGGATGCAGCCAAAGCCCATCCCGAATATGTAGCACAGAAACAGAAATTCAAAGCCTGGCTTCAGCAGTCCAATAGCTAGGCGCTTTGTTAACTCTGTACAGTCATAGTTGAGGCTTGTAACTCGGTTTGAGCCACATAGACCCGATTTCGGCCACTATTCTTGGCTGCGTACAGTGCAGTATCAGCAGCATCCAGAAAACGCTGATAGTCGGGATGGCCATCATAAAGTGCACAACCGATACTAACGGTAAAATTAAAACTGCTGCCCTGTCGGTTACCAACAGTGGTTTCCTGAATCCGGCTACGGATCTGTTCTGCAATCTCTTTTGCCCGGATTAAATCGCTATCAACCAGCAACAATAAAAACTCTTCCCCGCCAATCCGGAATGCATAATCACTTCCCTTAATGGACTCCAGCAGGACTTCACCAATAAACTGTAAAGCTAAATCACCCGCTGCATGTCCGAATTTGTCATTAATCCGTTTAAAGTGGTCTGCATCTAGGGCCAGCAAAGACAGCGGCGCATTATTTTTACGGGAAAAATTAATTTCACGCGAAACAATGGTACTCAAATAACGTCGATTGAGCAGTTGAGTCAGGGAATCACTGCCCGAGTCGATATAGTCTGCCACCTGAAAAAGTTGATCGACCAGATGCTGAATTTCTCTATTTTTATCACGAATCTCTTGAATCAACTGAATGGCTTTATCTTTTTTGGCAGCATTTAAAACCTGCTGGCTTAGCAGATCAATCTGGTGAATACGGTCAATAATGGTCGAGACCTGCTCGGTCCCGGTAAATGCATAAGCAGCTTTATGGATAAACCATAAGCCAAATTCAGATTTTGACAGCAAAGGATGTGTAAATTTCGGCTCATCCGAAAATACCTTAAACATCAGCTCATTTTCCCAGTCTAATAATGAGCTGCGTTGCTTGTCCTTTTGCGCCGACACATCCTGCATGGCAGAAAATAAACGATAGGTATGTTTTGTATCATTATTTTTTTCCAGATTGACTTCATAGGAGCGACACATAATTTCCGAAGCAAAACCCAGTATCTGCACAATATACGCTGCAATGGTCAGACGGTTTTCTTGCGTCTGCTCGGTCTGAAGCAAAAAGACTTTCTTTTCAATTTCACCGATACCCCGCATAATCAGCCAGGAAGGAATACCGATACGTGCATGGACTTTTCCGACCATCAGCTGTTTTTCTACAATCTCAGTAAAGTTCTGCTGCAAGGGCACCTGAAAGCAATCTATTAACCACTGATTAAGCGTGGTTTTTAAGCGGTTCTGAACAATATCATCGGATAAAAAATAGGAAGCTTCCTTTTCCTGCATGATATTTTTATAAAATTCATAAACCAGTGTCTGGGAATGCGCTTGAATAAATTGAAAAGTGTCATTTAAATCAGTTATTAAAAAGTCCTGACAAACCGACTTCCATTGCGCAGCAAGCACGGCAATACTTTCAGTATTCATACCATTTATTCCAAGACTTTTTTAGAGAGCGAGAAAATTACGTTATTAATATAACAAATAATGATAAAAAATACCGTGTGAACTCATGCTTGCTTTATATGAATAATGAGAAAAAACTTACATTTATTGAACAACTTATTCTAAAAGAAACGCACATATCCCAGACTGGTTTTCATCCAGTCCTTATGGTCTTGTTGCTGATATTGCCAATTCAATCGAAGTGCATTTTGTGAATTAATGACATATTGCCACTGGGTATTCAGTTTAAGTTGCCATTGCTGACTATCTTGCCAATACGGTAATTCAAGCTGTACCAAGCTATTCACGTGATCTGACCAGATATTTTGACAGCCTAGTGTCGGCCCCATACCGATACGCCAGCCCTGATCCAGAGCCTTAGCTGCCTGTATATGATTTTGCAGTTGGATATAGCACAAATGCTCACGCTCCGGGTTTGCATAGCTATAGCCCATCTGAACCTGTAAATTGGCAATACCATGTTGCTCATGTTCACTGAACTGACCATTTTGATCCAAAGCCTCCTGCTTCCAGCCAAAATTAAAACCCCAGCTGAGTGGCGTTTTAAAGGGAGTTAGCGGGTTATAAGAATTCACGTTCAGAAAATCAAAATGCTCCAGTTTCAATTCATCATCGCGATACTGGATTGAACCATCCCAGAACAATAACTGGGTACCGGTTCGAAAACCGCCTTGCGGATCAATCAGGTCATGATAAGCCTGACGCTGTCCCAGCTCAATAAATTTTTCACCCTGCACTTCGCCCATCGTTAGCAAAAAATGCCGTGCATCATGAGCCTGCGTCGGATCCATTTTCGGCCGTAGCGGTTGTTGACGCTGTTTTTCAAAATCAATTTGACTGCGCAAACTCAATAACTGGCGTAACCGTGGCTGGGCAAAACCTGGCTCAACTTGAGTTCCAATCAATTGCAGATATAAATCGTCATAAGCCACCTCTAAAATCCTGGCTTTATCTAAGTCCTTATAAGATTCTATTTGCTTAGACATCTCTATTGTTTCAGCAAAAGCGACTTGATGCGCCACTTTGGCCAGACTTTTACCATGCTGTCTGGCTTGCGATAGCAATTGGGTTTCTAAAGCAGGCCGATAGACCGTTTCTTTGACCAAGCCTTGCTGCTCTATCGCCTTAATGGTTTCCACCGGAATGGCGGCCACTTTAAATTGCTGTTTTAAATCAAGCTGTGGACGAACCAGATCAATCAGCCCCAATAAACGATAGGCACAGTTATCACTGACAAAGTAATAAGGGAAACTCACATGTTTCATTTCCCAGATATGCTGCACTAAAAAGCGGGTTTCTTCAGGACTTAAATTGAGTTCATATTCCCACAAATCACGGCTTTCCAGATCGCCATACTCTTTCACCTTACGGTAATAGGGCATTAAGGAATATTCACCTGGATACTGACCAGTTAGACCATTCCATGCAAAAGACCAGTCTTCTCCCTCGGTGACTGTGGCCGCATAATTCACCGCATAAGAAACTAGATTCAGCTGCTTTTGATCTTTGGGATCCAGACGCAACAAGGTATGCCCAAACATGGAACTGGGATTGCCCATAAAGTCGGTTGCATAGATGAGTGTGGCTTTATAAGGCTTGATCTGCCCGATCCAGTCCTGCAATTCCGGACAAGTGGCCACTGGCAATTGCTGTTCTGAAATATTGAGTTGCTGCATTAACCACTGGCTGCGTGCAGGAAAACGGCACCGTACCGATTGATTCGGTTCTGCAGATTGAAATAAGGCTTGGATATTGGCCTGTAATTCCTGCCTTAAATCAGCCTTTCCTTCAGATGCCAGAAAATAGCCTGAATAATGAACTTCACTTTGACTTTTTTCATTGGCATACATCAGCCTTTGCCAAGTGATGTCTTGGTCTAGTTTTTGCTGTTCTGCACGTTCTATATAGGGTTGAGCAATTTGGGAGCTAGTTGCTGAATAGGCAACAGGTGAGGACATTAAAACAAAAACTAACGCAATTGGTTTCATTCAAATCTTTTATTTATCATTTATTCAATAAGAAAAACCCTGTCAAAGACAGGGTTTAGTGCTCAACAATTATACATATGCTTTAAGCACTTCATCTTTAGCCATCACAGCTTGTAAAGCTGCAAGAACTTGCAAAGAGTCTTGATTTTCTGCCGAATAAATTTCAGAGAAGTTTTGTTTAGATACAGCGAAGAAACGGGCTTTATCTTGAGATTGAATGTTTAGAAGTTCAGCAAGTACATTTAAGCTTTCACCCTGACCTACAGCCATTTCACGCGCTAAAGTTTCAGCATTTTCATTGGTAAACGTCACTGCCTGTGCAGTAATGGTACCTGTACCGCTACAACCTAAAGTACCAAAAGTGATACCGAATAACTGGTTTGCAAAAAGTCCATTTGTGGTTGCAGCAAGAATTTTAGGCCCCTTACCTGATTTACCTGCCCATACTTGAGAGCCGATACCACAACCAACATCTTTATCCGCAAATGCTGCTGTAGAACCGAGTGCTACAACTGCAGCTAAAGCTAATTTTTTCAACATGGTTATTCTCCAGAATTTATTATCCGAGTGTTTTTAATTATTCACAATTGTGTAAATTTTATTACACCTCTGTAAGATAACGGCATCTTTCTGATAACGCAAAACAATTTATACTAAAGATATTGATTACTAATTAAGCACCTGAAATTATTTATTTTTTAACTGCCAAATGCCTTCTTCACTACGATTTCCAAGTATTTTTAACACTAAAACCAGACTTAAAAGCAGCAATAAATACCAAGAACCCAACTTGCCCCACCCCACCATATGCCAGGCATTGATCTGACTGGGGTATAACCAGATTTTGTAAAAAGTACTGATATTTTCCGCAATCCAAATGATGAACGCTAAAATCATGAGCACGGGTAACATCGGGAGCTGGATCTGATGTTGTTGTAGCTGAAAGCGAATTTTGGTTTTCCAGAAAATAATCACGCTCCATGCAAATAGCAAATAGCGAATATCCGGAACAAAAAATTTGCTCATAAAATTAATATAAGAAAGTACGGCTAAAGCGATCATATTGGGAAAATTGGGCAGCTTCTCAAACGACACCTGATACAGCCTTAATGAGCGGGCAAAAAAACTCCCCACTGCTGAATACATAAATCCGGCGAATAATGGCACCGTTAAAAGCTTAAATATTGCGGGCTGTGGATACTGCCATGAAGCGATTTGCGGATGAGTCAGGAAAATTTCCATGCCCATCGCCATAATATGAAACAAGGCAATGACTTTAGCTTCTGACCATGATTCCAACTTTAAATACAGCAAGCAAACTTGAATGATTAAGGCATAAAACAACAAGTAGTCATAACGAAAAAAACCGTAAAACTCCTGACTGCCCATAGATGCTGTAAGTACAAAAGCAATCAGCAGTAAAATCCCAAATAAGGCAGCCGAAGCTGCCTTAAATGAGAACTCAAAACATGATTTAAAAAGACTGATCAAGGTTGAATCCTAAAAAATGAGTTTACTCACAGATACTTAAAGATATTTGGCGCTATATTCATGCACGGTATCAATAAATACTTTAGGATTTGCAGGATCGACCCATTGGGTAATACCATGACCCAAGTTGGCGATATAACCGGTTTTTTCACCACCCGCATAAGCATCATCAAGCATGGCTTTAGTGGCTTTTTCAATGGATGCTGGTGTGCCATATAAAGTGGCTGGATCCAGGTTACCTTGCAACGCGGCACGACCATTGACAGTTTGACGTGCAACATTTAACGGTGTGGTCCAATCCAGACCTAAGGCATCTGCACCGGTTGCCAGCATCGGCTCAATCCACTGACCGCCACCTTTAGTAAATAAAATCACTGGTACTTGACGACCTTCATTTTCACGTTTTAAACCTGCAACAATTTTCTGCATGTAGTTCAATGAAAATTCGATATATTCACGGTGTGCAAGCGCACCACCCCAACTGTCAAAAATCTGAATGGCTTGTGCACCGGCATCAATTTGCGCATTTAAATAATCAATCACGGCGATAGCCAATCGATCAAGCAAGGCGTGTAACACTTCAGGTTGGGCATACATCATATTTTTGGTGTAACGGAAATCCTTACTTGATCCCCCTTCAACCATATATGTGGCAAGCGTCCAAGGACTGCCGGAAAAACCAATCAAGGGAACTTGTCCACCTAATGCTGAACGAATGGTGGTTACAGCATTCATCACATAATCTAGATCAGATTTGGCATTAAAGTTGGGTAAATTCGCCACATCTTGTTCAGTACGAATGGTTTTATGGAACTTCGGACCTTCACCCGCTTCAAAATACAGACCTAGCCCCAAAGCATCCGGCACAGTTAAAATATCTGAAAACAGAATGGCTGCATCCAAATCATAACGACGCAAAGGTTGCAAAGTGACTTCACATGCAAAATCATTATTTTTGCACAAGGAAAGGAAATCACCCGCTTTAGCACGTGTTTCGCGATATTCAGGCAAATAACGTCCTGCTTGACGCATCATCCAAACTGGTGTGGTATCTACCGGCTCACGCAATAAGGCCCGCAGAAAACGATCGTTTTTTAGCGTCGTCATTTACTTTCCCATCTCATTTTTAATCTTCGAACCATCATAACAAAAAGGTCGAAAATTTAGTAACTTCTCTTGCAGCTAAAAATCGATCACGTTAAATGTAAAATAATTTTTACACAAAACAAATACTGCATCTCCTCATTTTTTCTGCAATACTTGTGTAGTTTTATCACATAGTTAATGAAGAATTCTTAAGGTTGAATTACATGTTCGTTCGCACATTACTCGCCATGAGTTTAAGTTGCATTTTTGCGGGTACAGCATTTGCCGCATCTACTGCTGAACAACCATTAAATCCTAAAAAGCTTACCAATGTTGCCGTTCAAGATCCGATTGATCCACTGGCAACTGAAGCAGCTTCTAGTGCTCAAAGCACTGTAAATACACAGATTACACCTCAAGAACAAAAAGACCTGAATAAGGCTTCGCAAACCTTGCAAGATCTTCAAAATACTGAAGATGAGACTGCTCCGATCGGTGCTGCACCTACCACAAAAACCGCAACGCTACAGAGCAATGCAGGTGCTGCTGCCAAAGCATCCTGGACTCTCGATGGCCTGAACAACGCCACATGGTATGAAAATATTGGCAAGGGTCAGTTCCCTGTTTATGCACGCGCGCATGTCATGTTAAACAATGCCCATGCTTCTCCGGGTGCAATTGATGGTTCAAGTGGTAAAAATACCCTGAAAGCCATTGCATCCTTCCAGCAAATTAATGGCATTCAGCCAACAGGTGTTTTAACTCAAGAAACCTGGAATGCTTTGATTGCCAAGCAAGGTTCCAAGCCCGCATTTATTGAATACACCCTGACAGATGCGGATCTTAAAGGTCCTTATGCCCAAACTATTCCTCACGATTATGCCTTGCAAGCAAAAATGAAAGGCTTGTATTACACGCGTGTCACCGAAATGCTGGGTGAAAAGTTCCATATGGATGAAGACTTTTTGAAAAAGTTAAATCCTAAAGCAACCTTCAAAAAAGCCGGTGAAAAGATTATTGTAGCCAATATCCGCAATGAAGTTCCGGAAGATATTCACTTGATTGTTGCGCATAAAGGTGCAAAACAACTGTACTTATTTAACAGCCGCAACCAGATGATTGGCTCATTCCCTGCAACCATTGGTAGCTCGGACACACCATCGCCAACAGGTACTTATAAAGTGACTGGCGTAGCGCAAAACCCATGGTATAGCTATTCACCAAGTAACTTTATTCAAGGTAATAATACTAAACCGCTTTCTTTACCACCAGGTCCAAATGCTCCTGTAGGCAACATCTGGATTGGTTTAAGCAAAAAATCATTTGGTATTCACGGTACACCAAACCCATCTGCAATTTCTAAAACTGCATCGCATGGTTGTATCCGTTTAACCAACTGGGATGCCAATGACCTGGGTAAAAAAGTCAAATCCGGTGTAACGGTTAAATTCCTAGAATAATCTCTGTACACTGCACAAAAAAGCCTGCATCTATTGCAGGCTTTTTGATATCTGGCTTATTTTAAATGAAAGACATCATCAAAAAATATCGTTTCAAATATAGGATGATTTGTTGTTTTTTTATGATTTCTAAGTGATTTTTAAATCATTAGAATAATGCTTATATTCAAGAATAATGACAGGAACAGCACTATGAATGCTTTCTTACATCCAAGTGAAAATCGTGGTCATGTCAAAATGGGATGGCTCGAGTCCAAGCACAGCTTTTCTTTCGGCAATTGGTACAACCCGCAATATATGGGCGTGAGTGCCTTACGTGTCATTAATGACGACCTGATTGCTGCGCATAACGGTTTTGGCACCCATCCGCATGACAATATGGAAATCTTGACCTGTGTGCTTGAGGGAACCATTTCCCATAAAGACAGCATGGGTAATGCAGGTGGAATTTCTGCCGGTGAATGGCAACTGATGAGCGCCGGCACGGGTGTGCAGCACAGTGAAATCAACCAAGGGGATGAACCGGTTCATTTATTGCAGATTTGGATTATTCCAAATGAGCGTGATGCAGAACCGAACTATCAACAAATCAAATGTGATCCACGTGAACAACCGAATCAATGGCATTTGATTGTTGGCCCCAACGCAAATGCACCAATGCATATTCGCCAGCAAGCTGAAGTAAAAACTGCATTAATCCAGCAGGGTCAAAGCCTCAACATTGAAGCGACCCAACATATAAATTATGTGCATGTGATTTCTGGTGCAGTCAAAATTGCAGAGCATACTGTAGAAGCTGGCGGTGCGATTGCCTTTATAGAGGCAAGTCAGATTGAAGCGTTGCAAGATGCGCAAGTGATCTGGTTTGATTTACCTGAAGTGAAGCATTAAAAACGCGATTTATCAGCTTATAAACCTCAGCCTGAGATGATCATTGTAAAATGGTCATCTCAATCGTGTTAATTTGTAAATTTAAATAAGATTAATAACTTCGCCACTCCAAAATTAGGGTAATTACTAGGGTCTGTTGACAATTCGTCTATGTTTGCGACTACGCGTATTTTTTAGATGATACTAGGCGTGAACTGCAAAATTTAGTCATTCTAAATGCGTAGTTCACAACGACGTAGCATCAAAAAATACGCTAGTCCCGAAGGGTTGTAGCTATAATTATCTCAGACTTCGTCATGAAATTTAAAAATGGAACCACCATTCTTTGCATTGCATTCCTTGTCTGCTCAATTTTAGTCTACAACGCAAGCTATTTATGAAATGTCAACAGACCCTATATATCCCCATAATAAAAATATATAAATCAAACCAATCCTCATCACACTTTTACTTAAAGCCAGCCTGTTTTAGGTGAATATCAATTTATCTTATTTTTATTTCACGCATGAATAGATAAAACCTAAACATCAGGTATACGTTCATTATTAGAAGAGAAAATCCATATGAATCAGATTTTAGATATTCAAACAAGTCAGCAACAGGCTTTACTTTTTTTATTAGGTTATTTAAAACAACAAAACTATCGCTTTACCACCATCACGCCGCTTTCCCATCAGCGTATTTTAAGCCGAAACAGCAATACCCAGAACAAAGCCATTACACTTAGGGATATATTCGGCTGGAATTCAGCATTTACGGAAGCTGACATTGAGCCTGTACTTTTTGCAGTGCTGAAAAAACATCAACTTATTCATTTCCATGAGCATCAGTGGCGCAGTCATGTCCGTGTATCATCGCTAGATGATGAATTATTTATTCATTCCAGTTTTCCCACCCTGGCCGCTGACTCGGTTTTTTTTGGCCCGGATACTTATCGCTTTGTTTATCAGCTGAAACAATATTTATCGACTCATGCCCATGTGTTCAAACGAGGGTTGGAATTATGCTGTGGCACTTCTGCAGCTGCCATCAGTTTGGCCAAGTTCTCTCCAGAATTTAAAGAAATAACCGTGTCAGATCTTAATCCGAAAGCGTTGTTGTATAGTCAAATCAATGCCAGCTTTGCAGGTTTAAACCATATTTATCCCGTTACCAGTAATTTATTTGCCCATTTAGATGGCCAATTCGATTTTATTTTTGCCAATCCCCCTTATTTAATGGATGCAGATCAGCGCCAATATCGACATGGTGGTGATCAACTCGATGGTAATGAACTCGCCTTCAATATTGTAAAAGAAGGCATTCAACGACTAAATCCCCAAGGCTGTTTATTTTTATATACCGGGGTTGCTATAAGAGCAGATGGCAATCGATTTTTAGAACACTTAAAGCAGCTTATGACTGCTTATTCCAATATGAACTGGTGTTATGAAGAAATTGATCCCGATGTTTTTGGCGAAGAATTGGAGCAACCCGCTTATCAACATATAGAAAGAATTGCTTTGGCTTTGGTGAAATTAAAAAATACAGTTGAGCTTAAATAGGAAATTACTTTTCGAATATAGGAACAATTAACAGATATAAATGAGTCAAGCTAGCTGTGAGAATCATTAACCATCTTGAAATAACTTCATTGTTAGTGCTCAACGGCTTTGTTGCACAAACCTACCGATAAGGTCTTATTCCACAATATAATTCTGAAATGAATAAGCCAGCACCTAAAATTTATCGTACAATGAATTGGCCCTCTTATAATCGTGCTTTAGTAAATAGAGGAAATATCTCAATTTGGTTTGATCCTAGTACTCAGTGGTATGAAC
>NZ_JAKLTP010000013.1:0-119785 GCF_022012365.1 Acinetobacter sp. SM34
TAACTTTTCATATCATCAGGATATTTTTTAGTCGTTTTGGCATTTTTTCCTACATATTTTGATCAAATTTGTTTTAATACGCCTATTCAAAGACCTGTTAATATATTTTATTACGTATTTTTAGCTTTAAGCATCGGCTTACCATAAAGCTCTAGGATTTTTTATGCGTCACTTTCATTATATTTGGGCTAGCTTTTTATCTTTAGGATTAATATCTCCTGTATTTGCACAGGATTCAGTCGATCCTGCTGAGCCTCACGCAACATCGGAGCTAGATTCTACTACAGCGCAAACCTCTCCTACCCACCCTCCCCGTCTTGAAGCTCTCAAAGAATTAAAAAATATTAAAGCCAAAGATTTGAAAGTGGATGCAAGCGCAACTCAACCTGAAAACCAGAAAGATCCTTTACAACCTTTAAATAGACAGATCTTTGCTTTTAATGAGGTATTAGATCGTAACGTTGCCCGCCCTCTTGCGATTCAATATAAGGAAAAAGTCCCTAATGAAGTACGTGGCTCTTATCGCCAGTTTCGTAAAAATCTAGGGGAACCATGGAATGCAGTAAACCAGTTGATTCAAGGCCGTCCACTTCGTGCCGCGGAATCTTTAGGTCGCTTTACCATTAACACTCTAACTACCCTAGGCTTTGCCGACCCTGCTCGTCGTATCGGTTTATATACAGAAGAAGAAAATTTTGGTACCACGCTGGGTTATTACAGTATTCCTTCTGGTCCTTATCTAGTCCTGCCTGTGTTTGGCCCTAGCACTTTCCGTGATACTTTAGGTCTGGTTGTCGATGGTCAAGCCCGTCCCCAAAAGTATATTTTAGAAGATCATGATGAGCTGTACTGGAGTGAGCAAATACTACGCGGTATTGATGCGCGTTCCCAGCTTTTAGACATTGAAGATGTTTTACAAGGTGACAAATATGCTGCAATCCGTGATATTTATTTACAGCGTAAAAGTTTCTCCATTGCTGAAAAGAGAGGTCTAGAACCTGAAACTATGTTCATTGAAGACGATCAGGACAGCAATGAAGATCAAGATCAGCAAAGTAATCCTGATTCATCCAATGATGAAATCCAAGAAGATGACGTAGACACCACAACCAAATAAATCGTATCTATTTAATAGCAATATGATCAGTACAGCATCTTCCTTTGCTGATCATTAGATTGTTATAGTACAACTCTAGATGTTACCCATTTAAGGATCATACAATTTCTTTATGTATTTCATTCAACCGACTCGCAATATTCCTTATTTAGATCAGGTACTCAGTGCACTTCCCGGTGTGCAAATGATTCACATAGATGATATTAATTTATATGATCCGACAATTTTAGCAATTGCTGATGTACAAGACTATCTGACTTACCAATGGTCACTCCCGACCATCGTCCTGGCTTTTGAAAATGAAGGGACGGCATTGGCTCAGGCATGGGAATTGGGTGCTTTAGCCGGCTGGATCTGGAACAAGCTGCCACGTGATCCGGAAGATTCCTTATTAAAAATTGATGCTCAATACAAGCGTAATCAGGATAGTCGTGACCTGCCTTCAGCGGCAGAATTACAAAAACGTTTACTTCCCAACCCCCTAGAATTAATAAATTATAAGGTTGAAACCCTGTTTCAACCTTCTGCCTATCTGTCTGGTGACTGGTACGATTACTGGAAAATCAGCGATAAAGAAATCATGTTTTATCTGGCCGATGTTTCCGGACATGGTGTCACCAGCAGTCTACTGACATCCTGGATGGCGGCTTTTCATGGGCGATCCAAAACACCACGTGAATTAATTAAAAAGCTGAATGGCATGCTGGTTCAGGAAAACATCGAAAAGCACATCACCATGATTGCAGGCGTTCTTAATTTAGAAACCCATCAATTACGCTGGTCCAGTGCCGGACATTATCCACCCGCCATTATCTTTGAACCCAATCAGCCGCCTAAAATTTTAAACACCAGCAGTTTCCCTTTGGGGCTGACTGAAGACCTGGAAGTGGAAGAGTTCGAATGTGTGCTGAATCGACATGCCCGGTTTATTATTTGTTCAGATGGTGCACTGGAACCGTTTGATGGCGGACTAAATGAACAATTTGAAAAATTAGTCTTTCATTTGCAGAATCAATCCTTTCAGGCCCCTGAACATGTGGCAGATGACATTGCTATCTTAAGTTTACGCCGAATGAATTAATCATATAATCAATATGTTAACTTTCAACTAAGTAATATACGACTCTAGGCTACTTGAGTCTATAGTGGCCCTATGTGATAATTTTAGAATCCTTCTCTGCAAATGGCATTTATATGTCAACAGGTCATGTTGAATATGCAAGCTTGAATGGAACGCATATTTTTAAGCTTATTGGCGAAGTGCGTGCCCAATCTTGCATCAGTCTAGACAAACTCCTTAGTAAAATTGAACAGCAATCGAATGTCGTTGGGGCAATTGTAGATTTGACCCAAACCACATTCATTGACAGTACTGTTTTGGGCATTCTGGCCAAGCTTGGTTTAAAGCTGAAACAGACCCATCAAATTCAGGCTGTCATGTTATCTACTAATCCCGATATTAGTACCTTGGCCAATAGCATGGGCTTGGGACAGGTCTTCGTGATTTTAAATTACTGCGGTGATCCGAAAGTATGCACCCGTGAATTAATGGAAGAGCACATTACCCATAACGCCATGTTAACCACTGTTTTAGATGCACATAAAACATTGATGAAACTGAATGAAAGTAACCAAAACATGTTTGAACCTTTGGTGAAACAATTACAAAAAGAACAAGACACCTTAGAACAAGTGTCGCAGCAAAACGCATAAAAATGATGATTTAGAGCTCATACCATGACTTTACTCTCTGTTATACAAATGAATTCCCAGGATGATATTGAAGCCAATTTCATCGTGATCGAGTCATTGATACAACAAAGTAAAGCCGATGGTGCAGAGCTGATTGTTTTCCCGGAAAACTTCATCTGTTTTGCCGGTGGAAAACAACGCGAGACTGCAGCACAGTTTGAAACCCTTCAGCAACGTCTGGAAAAACTGGCCCATCAATATCAGATCTGGATTGTGGCAGGCACACTTCCCTGCCCATTCCGTCCGGATGGCTCCGTCATTACAGATGGTCGTGTACGCACCGTCAGTCTATGTATTAGCCCTGAAGGGACTGAAGCACGTTATGACAAGATTCACCTGTTCGATGTACAAGTGGGTGATGCTGTCGGTGGATATCAAGAATCCCGGTTCTTTGAACCGGGTACCGATGTAGTGGTTGCCAAAACACCATTTGGCAATATTGGGCTGATGGTGTGCTATGACTTGCGTTTTCCTGAACTTGCCTTAACTTTACGTCAGCAAGGTGCAAACATACTGACTGCTCCTGCGGCATTTACCTATACAACTGGACAGATGCATTGGCAATTGCTACTACAGGCGCGTGCGCTGGATAGCCAATGTCAGGTTTTGGGAGCAGCTCAACAAGGCTGGCATGGTGAAAAACGCCAGACTTGGGGTCATGCCGGTGCAAGCAATAGCCGCGGTCAGATTCTAGATATGATTACCCACGAAGGAGCAGGCTTGATTACCGTTCCTTTTGATCTGGCTGAGCAAGAGGCTATTCGTAGCTCCATGCCTTTAATTCAACATCGTAAACTGATCAATTATTAAAATCTCTCATCTTCTACACGAAATTTTTCTTCTATAAAAATTACAAAATCACTGCTTATTCTTTCATCAAAATCCCACACGATAACAGCTCAATTCACTGTACAGGGATCATAACAATGCCTTTAGAAAAAGCGGTCTATACAGCAAAAGCAAAAGCAACTGGCGGACGTGATGGGCGTGCCACTTCATCGGATGGAATTTTAGATGTGAAACTAGCCGTGCCTAAAGAAATGGGCGGTTCTGGTGGCGGCACCAATCCTGAACAACTGTTTGCCGCAGGTTATTCAGCGTGTTTTTTAGGTGCAATGAAATTTGTTGCTAGTCGCGATAAATTGAATATCAGCAAAGATGCCTATATTGAAGGTGAAGTGGGTATTGGCCCTATCCCGACAGGTTTCGGCATTGAAGTGAAATTAAATATTCATTTAGAAGGTATGGATCAGGCCGAAGCACAAAAACTGGTGGATGCCGCACATATTGTCTGTCCTTATTCCAATGCGACACGCAATAATATTAATGTAACGTTGAATGTGATTACGTGATTCAAATACCAATCTATCCTAAAATAAATCGGGTAATTTTAGGATAGAGTCTATTGTTCACCCTCGATTCTCTCATCTACATAAGCTATATCTACAGACCTGATTCAACCAGAAAAGCAGGGTAAATCTCAGGTAAATCTAGCCATTCAGGGTATACTTCAAACCAACTGAAATTTAAAAAATTTTATTAATAAATGCTTTGCTAAAAAAGTTTTAACAGCATCATTAACAGATATAAAAAGCTTAAAATCTAAGATATTTTTACTTTAGAGATGATTCGAACTTGGCAGAAGTTTTATGAAAATGAAACCCAAAGTAATCTGGGTAATCTGACTATCCTATTTCGTGCTCAACTGATAAAAAAATTGCTGAGCTTTACTAAGTTCAGCAATTTATCAAATCATAAACAGAAAACAGAGCTTGGTTTTAGTCCGCCGCTTCATTAGTAACACGCAGCACTTCTTCTAAAGTGGTTTTTCCTGCCAGTACTTTGCGTAAACCATCATCACGAATTGAGCCGGACTGTTTACGTGCATAGCTTTCCAGCTCATATTCAGCCGCATTGCCATGAATCAGACGGCGCATTGGTTCATCCACAGGTACAATTTCATAAATGGCGGTACGACCGATAAAACCGGTATGCGAACAATGATCACAGCCCTTAGGTTGCGGCAACTTCAGTTCAGCACCAACTTCTAAATGACGGAAAATTTCAGTTTCAAAGGCATCTGCTTCATGCCAAGTTGCACAACGTGGACATAAGGTACGAACCAAGCGCTGTGCAATTACTCCGATTAAAGAACTGGCCAGCAAAAACGGTTCAATGCCCATATCTTTTAAACGTGTCACTGCGCCAATTGCAGTATTGGTATGCAGAGTCGAAAGCACCAAGTGACCGGTTAAAGAAGCTTGCACTGCAATCTCGGCTGTTTCCAAATCACGAATCTCACCCACCATCACCACATCAGGATCCTGACGCAGCATGGCTTTTAAAGCACGGGCAAAGGTCATATCTACTTTGCTATTAACTTGAGTCTGCCCAATCCCTTCCAGTTGATACTCAATCGGATCTTCAGCAGTCAAAATATTTTGTGAGCCATCATTTAAATCTGACAAGGCAGCATAAAGTGTGGTGGTTTTACCCGAACCGGTAGGCCCGGTCACCAAAATAATGCCGTGTGGACGATGCACCAAATGAGTCAGTCGCTCATAATCAGCTTGCATCAAACCAAGATGAGTCATATTCAAACGTCCGGCTTGCTTGTCCAGCAAACGCATTACCACACGTTCACCATGCGATGACGGCAAGGTTGAAACACGGACATCCACCTCACGTCCTGCCAACCTTAAAGAGATGCGGCCATCTTGCGGAATACGTTTTTCGGCAATGTCCAGCTTGGCCATAACCTTAATCCGCGAGACCAAAAGTGGTGCCAGTTCACGACGTGGCTGCACAATCTCGCGCAGTTGACCATCAACACGTAACCGTACCGACAATTTTTTTTCAAAAGATTCAATATGAATATCCGAAGCACCGACCCGAATGGCTTCAGACAATAAGGCATTGATCAGTCGCACAATCGGTGCATCATCTTCCTGATCCATCAGGTCTTCAGCTTCCGGCACCGAATCTGCCAGACTGAGTAAATCCGGATGATCTTCCAGACCGGCTGCCACTTGTTGCGATTCACCGGTATCACCGGCAAAACTGGAACTGAGCAGCTGATGAAATTCCTGTTCAGAACACAACTGATGCTGTGCCGGATGGCCTAAATATCGGCGTGCTTCCTGAATAGCCAGCAACGGCGTATTTTCACGGCGCACAATAAAAGCCTGATCACCCTCGTATCGAAGCAACACGCCATGACGCTTGGCAAAACCATAAGGTATTTGTAATTGTTTAAGTATTTGCATCAAAGTTTATAATGATGAATAAATTGATTTGAGTGTACTCTAAGCATCTGGCAGCGTGAAGTCTGTTTTTACTGATTAAGCAATAAAGGAAATGTGCCGTTGTCTAAAAACAATGAATTGATTGAATCAGAACACCCCCATTTGAAATGGTGGGGTGAATATCACTTTGAATTAAATCAGCCCAAAGCCTGGCAATTTGGTTCATTGCTGTTTCGCCTGACCCGTGGTCTGCAAGAATGGCGTCTGGAATATCATCGTCCACAGGTGCAGTATGACTATGAACAAAAATGGCATGAAATTGAAGATCCCAATTTTGCCTTTCCGCAACCGGTGAAAATAGAACGTTACATGTTCAAGTCAACGCAGCATAAAATACAGCTGATGCCGCGTCTGGCTGATCGCTCGGTAGTGATTAAACCGGTCGATCCGATTTATATTCCGGCAGGACAGCGCGGTACGCTGTATATCAGCACCCCGTTATGGATTGCCGGTTTTGTCGAAAGCCAAAAAGACCCGCTGTTTGATATTCCGGTGATTCTGCCCAAAGACACCTGGTTCGGGCCCAATCATCGTCATGGGGAAATTTGCTATGCCACTGCGGTTGATGGCCGTACCGAGTTACATCAGCTAAAACCTCGCGCCTTTCGTGCGGTTACACCGATTGAGTTTCATAATACCAGTCATCAGCAGTTACGCTTTGACCGCATGAATGTACCGGTTTCTGCCCTACCGCTATTTTATAGTGAAAGTACCGGTCGTTTATGGACCTCACAGATTAAGGTACTGCATGAAGGTTTGGATAAACCTCCGCGCATTCGCATTGAAAACCGCACCCCTCCTCATGCGGGTGAAGTGATGTATGTCCATCCACCACGTGAACAGGCAAGTGCATTGTTCAACATGTTTGATTCATTTTTCTAGGGCGGCAATATGGCAGATTCGAATATCCCAAAAGAAATTACCAGCAGCCTCAAAAGTATTTTTACCAATATCAACACAGAACGCCTGACTGAAATTATCGTTGCCATCGTACTGTGTCTTATTGGTTTTTTAATTGCACGTTTTGTCTCCAACACCTTTATCCGCACTGTTGGCTCACGCTTTAATGCCCATCAAAGTCTGGTTTGGCGCCGTGGTATTTTTTATTTCATCTTCCTGATTTTTGTGATGGCGAGCTTAAAAGAAGCCGGTTTTAAACTGAGCGTGTTTTTGGGTGCGGCCGGTATTTTAACTGTGGCGCTGGGTTTTGCTTCACAAACATCTGCTTCCAACCTCATCAGCGGTTTATTCCTCATTGGCGAAGGTTCTTTTGAAATTGGTGACACGGTACAAATGACCTTGATTCGTGGACATACCATTGAAGGTGAAGTGATTTCGATTGATCTGCTTTCGGTGAAACTGCTGACTCAAGACAATGTCTATGTGCGCGTACCGAATGAACAGCTGATTCGTGCACCGGTCTACAACCTGTCCAAATTCCCGATTCGGCGTATTCCAATTACCCTGGCCATCAACTTTCATGAAGATATCATCAAGGTTCGAGAAGTCTTGCTGGATGTTGCCAATAAGTATCCGCTGGTTTTAGCGGATCCGAAGCCGGCGGTGACGGTTACCGCCTTCCGCGAATCATCCATTGAACTGTTATTTGCCATCTGGTGTAACCGTGAAAACTTCCTGAAAGTTCGTGATGAAATGCAGGAACGCATCCGTAACGGTTTTCTGGACAATCAGATTGAAATTCCAGTACCGAAAATGGGCTTTGTCGACCGGCCAGCACCTGCCCAGCCTTTAAGTGATGAAGATATTGACCCGTATGCCAATGCTAAAGAAGTGAAGCGTGAGGAGAGGTTAAAATAATAAAATCCCTCCTAACCTCCCTTTCTTGCACTTCATTTAAAGCGGCGCTTTAAATTTACTCAGGGAGGAAAGTCCCTCTTTTTCAAAGAGGGATTTAGGGAGATTTTATTTATTTGCATCTAAAGAAAAGAAGTTACCTCTCCTTCTCTTGCGCCATATATGGCTCAGGGAGAAGGTCGAGATGAGGGATTCGTATTTTCCCCCTCAGGAATCGGTGCAATATAAGAAATAATCAGCATCACAAAACCTGCGCCTAAAAATGAAATCACCCGGGTTAAGGTGCCGATATGCGACAGGTCGAACAGTACCAATTTCAAGGTCACCATGACCAGAATACTGCCACCCAGAATCCACACTGAACGCAACTGTTTTCGGCTGGCAATACTCATGGTTATAAAAGCCAAACCGACCCAGAGTAAGGTCAGACTCAGTTGAACGGTCGCATTTCCCCATAAAGCCAGTTCATTAAAAGGCGTGCCCAAATATATGTGTAATGCACGCAGCACAATATAACTGCTGAGCCAGAGCAGGCTAAGCACCATCAACACCGCGACAATCCCTTTATCGAGACCGGTTTTAATTTGCAAGGACAACATCCAGATAAAACCCGCCAGCATGGCAATACTGACCAGATCAAAAGGATTAATGATCGGCAAGATATAGCCCTGAAAAGCCTGCTGGGTAAACAGTTGCGAGCAGACAATCCAGATAGCCATCAGCAGCAAACTACTGCGTGCCTGCCAGAATATTTTCCAGTCAGGATTATTCACTTGCCAATAACACCAGGCACAAAAAGCTAAAGGCAAAATCACCACACTGATATAAGGCATGCTCGGTACAAAACTTAAACTGGCCAGCGCCAGACTGGTCAATGTGCCAAAACTCACCCACTCTTTTTCAGTTCGCACACCTAGTAGCGGACGCAGCCACAGCACCGTTAAGATCAAGCCTGATAAAGCAAAGCCAAAGCGGTCAAAAGCCGAATCCCAAACAATCATCCCGTGCTTGCTCTGATCAATCACAATAATCAGGGCAAAAACAAAGACCGGAATCAGCCCCAGCCATTTTGGAAATAGCCAGGTCCAGGTGGCTTTGCAACGCAGTATGACTTCATTCATCAGCAGATATACGCTACTCGCAATCAATAGCGTCATCACCAGTTGATCCGCACTGTCTATTGCATCCAGCAATAAAACCAGCAACATGGTGGTGGCCGAGAGCATTTGCAAACAGTGAAAAGCGATGGTTGAATTACTTAATTGCTGTCTAAAGGATTCCCGACTATTCGCCACCAAGACCACAGCAAAATAACTTAGGCACAATCCCCAGTACATTTCACGTGGAAATTCATTCAGCTCGACCAGGTAATAAAAGCTGGATAAACCGGCCACAATCAGTAAGCCCATGGCAAGATAGCGACTGATCTCCGACTGGCGATACAAGGCATAGAAAAAAATCACCAATCCTTCTACCGCCCAGCCAATCACGCTCCATTGCTCGGTTAAAAGAATAGGCGGAATTAAGGCCAGAAAAATCAGCATTAAACTAAAATAGCTTTGTGAAATCAGCTGTACCGCCTGATTACGTCTAGACAGTTGATACAGGCCTGCATAAACAGCGGCAAAGGCCAAACTGCTACCCGCTTGCCACCACCTTTCTTCAAAATGGATTAAGTAAATAAAAATATAACCAACGATGGGTGCGGCAAAAATCAGGGCAATATCCAATACCGGTTTGAGTTTAAATTGAGCCAGATCTTCTTTGGCCATGAGCTGGCTAAAACGAAAACTCAGCCAGACAAAGATTGCCGTATGCACCCAGACCAATAAGGTTAAAGCATTCTTTTCCTGTTCTTCAGCCTGATAAAATGCATATCCCCCTCCGACAATGATCGTCATTAAAAAGGCGATTTGATTCAGGATTTTCCAAGGACGCAGGGTACTTAACACCACCACAGCCAGATTAATCACCACATAATAAGTCATCAATTCAGTGGCGGTTGCATTACGGACCGGCAAGGTAAAAGGCGCAATATAGGCGATGATCATTGCCATGAGTGCCAGTTCTACCGACTGCTGTTTTAGGCTTAAGATCAAAGTTAGACCCATGATGAGGGCAAAACACAATCCGGCGATGGCTAGCGTCGGGATCACCGCATTGTAATAGGCAAAGAATAGGGTCAAGAACAAGGCTGCTAAACCCAGACCTTCCAAAGCTAGGGCAAAACTGCGATTTTTAGTCTGTAGCCTATAACCCAGTACAGTTACAGCCCCACTCACCCCTGCAACGATGGCCAGTTTCGCAGCAAGACTGAGTTGCCAATGTTCGGTGGCAAAACGTAGCAATAGCACCACCCCAATCACCAGCACCAGGATGGCCACTTTTAAAACCGGATTACCTTGAAAAATCCATTGCTGTAACTGATCCATCAGCCCAGATGCTGGAGATGGCATTTGCGTTGCAGGACGTTGTACAACTGGATTTTGAACAGGCTGAGAAGCTATTGTTTCCGTGGGCTCGGTTTGTACTGAATGAAAACGTGCCTGCACCTGATTTAATAAACCTTCTAAATGGCGTAGCCATCTGAGAAAGAAAAAAATCCAGACGGTAATGCCTAGACCGATAACAAAACCCCAATCCATAACACCGCCAACAATAGCGGTAATAGAAGCCAGATAGAGCGGTACTTTAGAGGTTTCCTGAACAGTCAGATCGGCATTTTCTGCAAGTTGCATTGCCGGTGTCTGGATGGCATCGACATATTGCATCAGGCTCATGGCAAAGGCCAAGCCACAGAGATAGGTCAATAGCTGTGCTTCCAAAAACCAGGCTCCAACACCCACAATAATCAATACCATCAGCCAAATCATCTGGATTTCGCTCTGCTCTTTCCGCATCTTATCTCGATCTCAGTCCCTGTTGATTTGATGATACAACAGCTCTGCCCTTGATTTTTAAGCATTCATCAGATATTCGGTAACATGCAACTTTGATCAGGTGTCTATGTTCAGGTGAAAAATCACGTACAATAAGGCCGATATTTGAATTAGGAATCTTTCAATGCCACCATTTGTTTTGGTCGATGGCTCATATTTTTTATTTCGTGCGTACCATGCACTGCCACCACTAACCACTTCTACGGGTTTACAGACCAACGCAATTCGTGGTGCCATTTCTGCTATTCAAAAATTGATGCGCCGTATCCAGCCTACACATATGGCAGTGATTTTCGATACGCCTGAACCGACGTTCCGTCATGCACTTTCACCAATTTATAAAGGTGACCGTCCGAGCATGCCGGATGAACTGTCGCAACAGATTCCCTATCTTCATAACCTGATTCGTGCTTTGGGCATTCCTTTACACACCCTTCCAGGCGCCGAAGCAGATGACGTCATCGGCACCCTGGCTAAACGTGCAGAAGCTAAAGGTTATCAAGTGCTGATTTCTACCGGCGATAAAGACATGGCTCAATTGGTCACCGACAAAGTGACTTTGGAAGACAGCTTTAAAGACAAGCCGATGGATGTCGATGGCGTGTTTGAGAAATTTGGCGTATGGCCAAACCAGATTATCGACTATTTGACCTTGATGGGCGATGCTTCGGACGGTATCCGTGGCGTACCGGGTGTGGGTGCGAAAACCGCTGCCAAACTGTTAACTGAATACGGTTCCATTGGTGGCATTTTAGAAAATGTCGATAAAATTAAAGGTAAAGTCGGTCAGAGCATTAAAGACAATGTTGAAGGTATTACCCTGGATCATCAGCTGGCCAGTATTGTCTGCGACCTGGAAATGGGTCTTTGTTATGAAGATCTGAAAATTTGCGATCCGAATGTGGAAGAACTGCGCCGACTCTATACCGAGCTTGAATTCCGTAACCAGTTACAGTCACTCGACCACCCCAACAATCCAAACAGTTCAGTTTATAAACAAACCTCTAAAGTGATTGAAAAATCTGCGCACTCAGAAGTCGTAATTGAAACTGAAGATGAGGCAGAGCTGACCAGTGTAGATGATCAACTCGGCAAAGCCACTTATCATACCGTTTTAACTCAGGCTGACTGGGATCAGCTTTTCCAGCGTTTAAGCAGCAGCAAACGTTTTGCCTTTGATACCGAAACAACAAGTCTGGATTATCGTGTGGCGGAAATGGTCGGCTTTTCACTGGCTTTTGATGCCAATGATGCCTATTACATTCCGCTGACCCACGACTATGAAGGTGCACCGGAACAGCTCAACCGTGAAAGCATCCTGGCGCAAATCAAACCGATTTTAGAAAATCCTGCGGTTGATAAAATTGGCCATCATTTAAAATATGATGCCCATATTTTGCAGAATCACGGCATTGAACTGCAAGGCTGGTATTTTGATACCATGCTGGCATCCTATGTTCTCAATTCTGTGGCGACCCGTCATGGCATGGATGATGTTGCTCGTGTGTATCTGAGCCATTTGACCACCACCTTTGAACAGATTGCAGGCAAAGGTGTTAAACAGAAGACCTTTAACCAGATCGAGATTGAAACTGCGGCACATTATGCTGCGGAAGATGCACATGTGACTTATCGTCTATACGAGGTATTGTCGAAAAAGTTACAGGCCATCCCTGAGCTAAACAATATTTTGCATAATATTGAAATGCCGGTAGCCCGTGTGCTGACCATTATGGAAGAAAATGGCATTGAACTGGATCTGAAGTTTTTAGATCAATTGAGTGTGGATTTTTCCAATACCATTCAGAATCTGGAAAACCAGATTACCGAATTGGCAGGTCAGCCGTTTAATGTCAGTTCACCGAAACAGGTCGGTGAAATCCTGTTTGATAAACTGGGGCTCAAAGGCGGCAAGAAAACTTCGACCGGCCAATACAGCACCAGCGAAAGTATTCTGGAAAAAATCGACCACCCGATTACCGATTTAATTCTGCAATACCGTGGTCTGTCCAAACTGAAAAGCACCTATACCGATGGTCTGCAAAAACAGGCCAATAATGACAGTGGTCGTGTGCATACCAGCTATCATCAGGCTCTAACTGCAACCGGACGTTTGTCTTCAACCGATCCTAACCTGCAAAACATTCCTGTGCGTGAAGAAATTGGCCGTCAGATTCGTAAAGCCTTTATAGCGCCTGAAGGTCGGGTTTTACTGGCTGCCGATTATTCACAAATTGAATTGCGTTTAATGGCACATCTTTCCCAGGATGAAGCCTTGGTTGATGCCTTTAAGCATGGTCAGGATGTACATCGCCGTACCGCTGCCGAGGTTCTGGGTATTGCGCTGGAAGATGTGACCAATGACCAGCGTCGTCAAGCTAAAGCTGTAAACTTCGGTTTACTCTATGGCATGTCTGAATTTGGTCTGATTCGTCAATTGGGCTTTACTCGGGAAGAATCACAAAACTATATCAAGCAATATTTCCATCGTTATCCGGGTATTTATGAGTATATGCAACGTACTCGTCAGGTGGCGCTGGAACAAGGTTTTGTGGAAACTATTTTAGGCCGTCGTCTGTATACGCCTGATATTGATGCGCGTAACATGATGGTACGTAAGGGTGCCGAACGTGCTGCCATCAATGCGCCATTGCAAGGAAGTGCAGCCGACATCATTAAACTGGCCATGGTTGAAGTGGATAAAATGTTGCCTAAAGACCAAGCCAAAATGTTACTGCAAGTACACGATGAATTGGTGTTTGAAGTCGATGCAGATATTGCCGATGAACTAGCACCGAAACTGGCTGAAGTGATGCAATCGGTGGTGAAACTTTCAGTACCATTAATTGTAGAAGTCGGTAAAGGCAATAACTGGGATGAGGCGCATTAAAGAAATAGAGATTTCCCTCTCCTTTTAGGAGATGAAGACTCTCGGAAATATATTTCGAGTCTGCAAGGGAGAGGTTAAATTTTATAATAGCCCTCTCTCTTGCGTAGCCGTGCTACTCATCTCCCAGAGGGAGAGGAACTGTCAATATTTTCCATAGCGCGTTTTAACAGACAATAAAAAAGGACTCAATGGAGTCCTTTTTTATTGTCTGGATTTTACTGTCTAAACTTTAAAGCCCAGTCAAAAGCACAATCGCCACTTCATTCATAATAATTTCAGCAATATACAATGCCAGGAATGCTACGATTGGCGACAGGTCAATCATGCCCATATTCGGTAAAATACGGCGGAACGGTGCCAATAATGGTTCTGCCAGTTCCTGAATTACTTCAATATAGGGTGAGCGAGATTGGGTAAACATCACCACCCAGCTTAAAATAATCGTTGCAAAAATTAAGTAACGACAAAAACGGATCAGGTCCTGAATCATGGTGACAAAGGTTAAAATCACCAGATGCACCGGACTGTTCGGCATGGCACCTGAAAGATACATCACCCCAAAAATTTTGAGTAAATATAAAATCACCACCAAGGCCAAGGCTGCCAAATTGACACGACCTTTTGCCACCGTGGGGAAAATACGCCCAAAAACATCGACAATTTTCGTTGCTTTCACCGTAGACATCACTACCGGATTATAAGCGTTCACTGCTGCAAGTTGCATGAGAAAACGGAAGAATACGAGCAAAATCGCTACGTTAATGATAATGCCAAAAATCAGCGCCGAGTTTGCACCCATACTGGAACTTTCCTAAATAAAAACGAGTTATTTGCTACTTTCACTTAGCTCTTGAGCAAGTTCTTGACTGCGCTTTTGGGCTGCAGCCAAAGCGGCCTGAATATTTTGAGAGATTTGCGCACGATCGAATACTTCAAGTGCAGCTTGAGTTGTGCCGTTTGGAGAAGTCACATTTTTACGCAATTCAGCTGGTGAATTTGCACTGGTAATCGCCATTTGTGCAGCACCCAAAGCTGTTTGCAGCGTCAAAGCAGTGGCCACTTTTTCATCCAGACCTAGGTTTTTACCTGCGCGAATCATGCTTTCCATCATATAGAAGAAATATGCCGGACCCGAACCAGACACCGCAGTGACTGCATCAATCTGTTCTTCGGAATTGACCCAAATGGTTAAACCTGTTGCCGCTAAAACCTGGCTGGCAAGTTCACGGTCTTGGGCATTCACAGCATCAGTCGCATATAAACCATGCGCTCCGGTTTGAACCAAAGCCGGTGTATTCGGCATCACCCGGACAATTCGATTTGTATCTAATAAATTGGCAATCGTGGCAATTTCAGCCCCCGCCACAATCGACATCACCAGTTTGCCTTCAAACAAACCTTTAAGCGGTTTTAATACACTCGCCAATACTTGCGGCTTCACTGCGAAAAGTACGATATCGGCATCACGAATGGCTGCAGCATTGTCATCGGTTACGTGTAGATCTTTTTCTGCTAATAAAGCACGTACTTTTTCTACCGGATCTGAAACTGTAATACGAGTTGGAGGCAAACCGCGCGAAATAAGTCCGCCAATCAAGGCTTGCGCCATATTGCCGCCACCAATAAAACTAATATTACAATTTAAAGCTGCACTCATTAATCATACTCGACTTAGAATTTTTTAACTAAGAGATCAAATTTGGTTGCCAACCACCGACTTCACAATATTCAGAGTGAGCTAACCAAAACCCTTTCGGTGTAAAAACACCAAGCATAACATTATCTATGCTTAATATTTGAATTCTATGACGCTGCCAAGGAAAAATTTGTGCTTCCTGAATGGCTTTTTTTAACGGCCAGGCTCCCACCCGCCCATATAAATGGATTTTTTCTCCACCTTGACGCATCACCAGATCCAGTTTTTTACCGAGCAATAATGCTGACAAGCCTATTGCTGCAGTTTCAGGAAAATATTGACCTGAGAGAACGTCAACCTTTTGCCCCAATTCCAGCTGGATTGTTTGTTCTGAAAGATGGCTTGCATTTTTTTCAGCCAGATATTCTTCAGCACTTAAACGGAAAAGTTTTTGCTGATAACGCACATAATAAAACTGGTTCCAGTGCAATGCAGCCTGTGCATCAGATTTGGATTTAATTACTTCTTGCAACAAGCGTTCCACCATCTCAAAGCTGGGGCGATAGGTATCCTGTCCTTTCATCCATACCGATAAAAGCTGTCTTTGCCGTGCTGTGGATAGTTGGGATAATTCTGTTAAATCCAGTTCAGTGGCCGATCCACAAGCAATTAAATCCTGCTGTAGCACATCCAGCAAAATGTCTTCTGCATCCTGCATTAAATAGCTAGTTCGGCTGAGTGCCTGCTGCATTTTCGGATAGCGTTTTTGCAACATAGGCCACAGCTCATGACGACACCAAGCCCGATCATAATGGGTATCTAAATTGGTGGGATCTTCAATATTTTGCACATCAAGCTGTGCCGCCCATTGGCAAATCTGCTCACGCGAAATATCCAGCAGCGGTCGCCAGATGGTGAATTGCTCACGGACATCAAGCTGTTTCATGGCAGCCAAGCCATGCACCCCAGCACCAGAAAGCAGTCGCAAGATTAAGGTTTCCGCCTGATCTTGCTGATGATGGGCCAGAACCAAAATTTCATGGGGCTTTAAATGCTTGGAATAACCCTGATAACGTGCGTTGCGTGCCTGATGTTCCAGGTTCCCCTCTTGCACTTCAACTGCTTCAACAATACAGGGTACATTCAGCACTGCACATTGATCAGACACAAACTGACCCCAATCTGCACTGATACTTTGCAATTGGTGATCAATATAAATGGCACGGATTTTTTTGGGAAATAAATCAGACATTAAATGCAGCAGCAGCATGGAATCCATGCCACCACTACATCCAATCAAGAAAGTGCTCTCTGGAGGAAAGCACTGAATTTGCTTTAAGACGCTAGACCGGAATTGTCGCTGCCAAACTTCATTAAACGCTGGTAACGTGCTTCGCATCTTTCATTCACATCCATCGATTGCAATTCTTCTAAAGCTTGTTGTAACACATCTTTAAGATTTTGCATCACTTGTTCAGGCTGTAAATGTGCACCTTCACCTTCATCCACTACATATTCAACAATACCCATTTTTTTTAGTTTTTCAGCAGTCAATGCCAAGGCTTCACTGGCTTGTTCAGCTTTTTCAGCTGTTTTCCACAAAATGGATGCACAACCTTCAGGAGAAATCACTGAATAAATACTGTGAGATAGCATGATTACACGGTCTGCTACACCAATACCGAGTGCACCGCCTGAACCACCTTCACCAAGTACGGTTGCAATTACCGGAACTTTCAGGCTTGAAAGTTGTGCAAGGCTAGTGGCAATGGCTTCTGCCTGACCGCGTTCTTCCGCACCTACACCTGGATATGCACCCATGGTATCAATGAAAGTAAATACCGGCAGGTTGAAACGTTCAGCCATGTCCAGCAAACGCTGCGATTTACGGTAGCCTTCAGGATTACTCATGCCGAAGTTGTGTTGCAATTTTTCACGAGTGCTGCGACCACGATGTTGCCCCACAATCATCACCGGCTGACCATTAAAACGTGCCAAGCCACCGATCATTGCACCATCATCACCAAATACCCGATCTCCATGTAAAGCATCGAATTCAGTGAAGATTTCACCAACATAATCCAAGAATTGCGGACGTTCTGGGTGACGTGCAATTTGAACCGTTGTCCATGCTTTAGATTGAGCAGCTTTATTTTTCATAGGTCGACCATTATCCCTAAATTAACAATAACTTGTTAACCAATCACTTGTTAATAGATAAATTGTTCCGACTGAATATTCAATTCAATATCCCAATGCTTAAACTGCACCTGTTCATCATGCAAGTCTGCTACAAGCAAAGGCCATTGTTTGGCATCGCCAGAAACGCTGAGTTGCCATTGTTGCTCATTGATGACACTTAATTCAATGGCAGGAAGCATCTCATCGCTACGACTATGATTCAGCAAAACGGCTAATCGTAGCAATAGACATAAGTACACAAGTTTGCTACCACCGACTTTTGAGACATCCACACGGGCATCGCCACGAAGTTTACGACGATGATGAGCGACCAAATGTGACAAATGGTTTTGGTCAATTTGCGAGAAACCCGGAATATCCGAATGCTGCAGCAAATAAGCCCCATGGCGATGGTAACCACTGTGGCTGATGGCCAGACCAATTTCATGCAGACATGCAGCTCGACGCAGTAAGTCACTGTCATCATTGGTTAAATTTAGAGATTTCGCGACACCATTAAACAATTGCTGCGCCGTATTGACTACACGTTCGGCCTGTTTGGCATCGGCGTTATAGCGTCCTACTAAGGCATGCACAGAACGGTCACGAACGTCTTCATGCTGGAAACGCCCTAGCAAGTCATACATGACCCCTTCACGTAGCGCGCCATCTGAATACACCAGTTTATTCAAACCCAGCACTTCAAATACAGCATATAAAATGGCAACGCCTGCTGGCAAAACTGCTCGACGGTCTTCTTTTAAACCATCAAATTCCATTTCAGTAACATGCTTATATTTAAGCAGCTTATCTTTTAGTTTTTCCAGGCCTTCACGGGTGAGCTCTTCTTTTTCATTACTCCAGCCCATATTGACGGTAATTTGACGACAAGCCTTAATGGTTCCGCTGGAACCGACCACGGTATCCCAGCCTGCTGCTTTATAAGTATTGGCAATACCGGATATTTCCTTGCGTGCTGCAGTCACGGCTTTGTCAAAACTTTTCTGGTTGATCTCACCATCCATAAAATAGGCTTTGGTAAAGGCCACACAGCCCATTTGGACAGATTCAGTGTGAATCGGCTCGAAGGCTTCACCAATAATCAGTTCAGTTGATCCACCACCAATATCAATCACCAGGCGACGGCCACTATTGGCCATGGTATGTGATACGCCCAAATAAATCAGACGGGCCTCTTCACGACCGGCAATAATTTCTATCGGTTTGGGTAATATTTCTGCTGCTTTTTGAATGAACTCATGGCCGTTTTTGGCCTGACGCAGAGCATTGGTGGCTACAATACGCAACCGGTTGGGCTGTACAGAACTTAAACGCCCGACAAAGCGTGCCAGACAGGCTAGACCCCGTTGCTGCGCCGCCTCAGTCAAATTTTTATTTTCATCTAAACCAGCGGCCAATTGTACTTTTTCTGACATTGAAGCCACTTTTTTTACTTCGCCATGATCTACACGTGCTATGGCAAGATGGAAACTGTTCGACCCCATATCGATGGCAGCAAGTAACTCTTCATCAATCAAAAAATCAGACATTATTCAAACAAACCTATAAGAATTGTGCTTAGAGTAATTCACATGCATGCAATTTAAAAGCCATTTATCAATTCAACTGAAGCAGTTTTTATTTTTTACCGATGCAATAATTGCTGGATACGATGCTCAATATCGTGAGCATCAATTAGACAAACTTAAGATAATCACGGAAAATTTACATATCCCCCTACATAGTTAAACCAGGCTATGTAATACTTATAGATATAAAACTATCTTAAAATTTTATCTGGAGCATATCCATGTCTGGCAATATCGTAAACACAACTGATGCGAACTTCGAAGCTGACGTTTTACAATCTGACGTACCTGTACTTGTCGATTTCTGGGCAGGCTGGTGTGCGCCATGTAAAGCGATTGCACCTGTACTAGAAGTATTGTCTGCAGAATTTGAAGGCAAAGTAAAAGTTGTTAAAGTTGACGTAACTGCTTGTGAAGCGACTGCAGTAAACTACAATATCCGTAACATTCCTGCACTATTGATGTTTAAAAATGGTGAAGTTGTAGCACAACAAGTCGGTGCTGCACCAAAATCTAAATTGACTGCTTTTATTGAAGAAAACATCTAATTTAAAGCAGAATGATTGAATCTAATACGCTATCTCCAAATAGCGTATTTTTTTCGTCTATAAATTGACAAAAGCTTGATTAGCTCTTATATTGCATGTTCAAGGAATAAAGGATTTTTAATCCGCCATTTTCTTACAAGACACAACACATAAGATCGCCGCTCGGCAACAGAAATTGTTTTTACACTTTTCTCTTCGAAACAATGTATCAGACCTCTGAATTGTTATTGTGCAAATACAATTGCGTTACTTTTATTGCGTGTAAGCGGCTAAATGTTGCTCCCTTTTCTCATCTATATCCCAGAATTTTGATTCTATCTGATCCCCTATGAATTTAACTGAACTCAAGAAAAAACCGATTGGCGAACTCATCAAGATTGCCGAGTTTATGGGCCTAGAAGGAATGGCTCGTAACCGCAAGCAAGACATCATTTTTGCCATCTTAAAACGCCATGCAATGAATGGCGAAGAGATTTTTGGTGATGGTGTTCTGGAAATTCTGTCTGATGGTTTTGGTTTCCTACGCTCTGCAGCAGGTTCTTATCTTGCAGGCCCGGATGACATTTATGTCAGCCCATCGCAAATTCGCCGTTTCAACTTACGCACTGGTGATACCATTACCGGCACAATTCGCCCACCTAAAGAAGGCGAACGCTATTTTGCACTTTTAAAAGTTAATCAAATTAACTACGACACGCCTGAAAACTCACGCAACAAAATCTTGTTTGAAAACTTAACCCCATTGTTCCCGACTGAACAATTGGTGATGGAACTTGGTAACGGTACCACTGAAGATTTGACTGCACGTGTAGTTGACCTAGTGGCTCCGATTGGTAAAGGTCAACGTTCGATAATTGTTGCTCCGCCCAAAGCCGGCAAAACAATGTTGTTACAAAACATCGCGCAATCGATTGTACGTAACAATCCTGAATGTTTCCTCATTGTGCTTCTGATTGATGAACGTCCAGAAGAAGTGACTGAAATGGAACGTACCGTTCGTGGTGAAGTGATTGCCTCAACCTTCGATGAATCCCCTGCTCGTCACGTACAAGTGGCTGAAATGGTGATTGAAAAAGCCAAACGCCTGGTTGAACACAAAAAAGACGTGGTCATTCTGCTTGACTCGATTACCCGTCTGGCACGTGCCTACAACACTGTGATTCCCTCTTCAGGTAAGGTGTTAACCGGTGGTGTGGATGCACATGCGTTAGAGCGTCCAAAACGTTTCTTTGGTGCTGCCCGTAATATTGAAGAAGGTGGTTCACTGACCATTATCTCTACTGCATTGATTGAGACAGGCAGTAAGATGGATGAAGTGATCTATGAAGAATTCAAGGGTACCGGTAACCAGGAAATTACGCTTGATCGTCGTATTGCAGAAAAACGTGTGTTCCCTGCAATGAACATCAAGAAATCCGGTACACGTCGTGAAGAACGTCTCATGAGTGAAGATAACTTACGTAAAGTTTGGATTCTACGTAAGCTGCTGCATACCCAAGATGAATTGGCAGCAATGGAATTCTTGCTAGACCGTATGAAAGAAACCAAAACCAATGATGATTTCTTTGATCAAATGAAGCGTAAAGCGACTAACTAAACTGGTTATTATTCTTTTTTTCTCTAAAAGGCTATCTTTAACGATAGCCTTTTTATTTGGTTGACTTTATTTACATAAAGCTACAATCAACCATTTTCTTTGTAAACTTTATATGCAAGTTAAAAACTCTTAAAAATATTAACTTTAAAAAACCATAATTTTTAGCGAGTTATTTAGTATTTATCCAATATAAACCCTCCTATTGATTGTTATTTTCTGTTAAAAAAATGCTCATTTTTTATCTTTTTTTGCATTTTTTAACGGTGCCCTAGTAGTAATTCAAAATGCGCAGTGATAGCATATTCGCAGACCAGTTAGACTGCCTCTGCATTGTTACTGCCTAACAGATTTTAGGAAGAATAAAAGCACTCAACAGGCTAACATAGGTTTTTTTTAATCTCATATTTTAGAGAGTGATGCCATGTTATTCAAAAAAATCGCTATTGCTGCTGCAGTTGCTACTACTTTAGCTTTCGTTGGTTGTGCTAAAAAAACTGAAGAAGCTCCTGCTGCTGATGCTGCTGCATCTGAAGCTACTGTAGCTGCTTCTGAAGCTGATGCTGCTGCTTCTGCTGCTACTGTTGAAGCTGCTTCTGCTACTGAAGCTGCTGCTTCTGCTGTTGATGCAGCTGCTTCTGAAGCTGCTGCTTCTGCTGCTCAATAATCTTTACGATTATTCAGTAAAAAAAGAGAGCCTTTGGCTCTCTTTTTTTATGACCAAAATAAAGGTCAATCAAAATACTGAATGAAAATATCTAATCTTCAAACAACACTCTTCCTTATCTGTTCAAAATAGAAAACAATCTTAAAAACTCAAAACAAAAAAAAGCAGATCAATCGATCTGCTCATTTCCTACGCGCTGACGGAATTTCTGTCCTGCGCGGAATGTGACTACACGGCGTGCTGAAATTGGAATTTCCTCGCCGGTTTTCGGATTTCGACCTGGACGCTGACGTTTATCACGCAACTCAAAGTTACCGAAACCCGAAAGTTTAACTTGTTCACCTGAGATTAGCGCTTGGCTAATCTCATCAAAGAACAACTCGACCATTTGTTTAGCTTCACGACGGTTTAAACTCGTGAGCTCACTTAAATGATCAGCCATTTCTGCTTTTGTTAGTGCTGTCATGAAGCCCTCAATGTCGCTTGGTAAGTGTTTTCCAACACTTGAAGGATATTATCCATACCTGATTTAATTTCAGCATCTTCCAATGTACGGCTTGGATGCTGCCAGAGAAGGGCAAATGCCAGTGAGCGTTTCCCTTCTTCTACCCCTTGTCCAGTATACACATCGAATAACCAAGTCGAGTCTAACAACTCTCCACCCGTTTGTCCGATAAGTTGCTGAATTTCACTAACATTAATCTTATCACTAATTAAAAGCGCAATATCACGTCGAACCGATGGAAAACGTGATAATTCTGTAAAATTAGATACATAAGTTTGCAAAACAGCCTGTTGATCAAGTTCTGCCACCCAGGTGATCCCCAAATCGAGCTCATCTTCCAAAGATGGATGTAAGCGACCGAGGTAACCAATAGACTTGCCATCAACTAAAATTTCAGCAGATTGTCCAGGATGTAACCAGCTACGCTCTGAACGCACATATTCAACTTTGACACGTCCTGCCGCTAAAATTTCTTCAACCTCACCTTTCAGGTCAAAGAAATCGATTGGCTGTGCTTTGCCATGCCAAGATTCAGCGGTTTTCGCACCGACTGCAATTAATGCCAAAGTCGGAATCTGTTTAAGATCATGAATGCTTTGTGCATCTTGATAATCAAAACGTAAACCGAGTTCAAAGAAACGCACACGGCTTTGCTGACGGTTGATATTGTATTGCACACATGGAATCAAGCTGGATAACAAAGTTGAACGCATTGCAGCCAATTCGCTTGAGATTGGATTGGCCAACATCAATGGATTTACCGCAGGATTCAATTGCTTTTCAAGTTTGGCATCGGCAAAGCTAAAGCTAATTGCTTCCTGATAACCTAAAGTCACCAAGGTTTGACGAAGTTGCGGCAATTCAAACTGATCTTGATATTTAGCAAGTTTCACATCAATTACAGGCAAACTGATCTGGATGTTGTCATAACCGTGAATACGGACAACTTCTTCAATCAAGTCCTGATAAATGGCCATATCATAGCGATGTGATGGAGGAACGACAGTCCACTCACCTTGTGCTTTCACAGTCACCACACAACCTAGGCGTTGTAGTGCATCACTGATAAAGTCACTTTCAACTTTGTAACCGAGCAATTGATCGACTTGAGCCTGATTCAGCTCAATCGCTTCACGTTTTGGTAAAAGCTCAGTTTTTTCTGCAACCGTGATTGGACCAAATTCACCACCTGCAAGATCAGCAATCAGCTGTGATGCACGGTGCATGGCCATCATTGGCAATTCAAAGTCTACGCCACGTTCATAACGCTGTGAGGCATCGGTATGCAAACCATAACGACGTGCACGACCAGCAATGTGCAATGGTGCAAAGAAAGCAGATTCCAGGAAGATTTCCGTGGTTTCATCGCTTACAGCCGAAGATAGGCCACCCATGATACCGGCAATAGCAAGTGCTTTTGTATCATCTGCAATCACCATCACATCTTCAGTCAATTCAACTTCTTGTTCATTGAGCAGTACCAGTTTTTCAGCTGCAGTCGCTTGACGTACATGCACTGAACCCTGAACTTTAGCACCATCAAAAGCATGTAGCGGCTGACCAAGCTCAATGAGCACATAGTTGGTAATATCTACCAAAATGCTGTGCTGACGAATACCTGAACGCGCTAAAGCACGTTCCATCCATTCCGGAGTCGCTGCTTTGGTATTGACGTTCTTGATCACACGACCTAAATAACGTGGGCAACCCTCAGTATCCACAACCACTTTTTTCTCATCAGCAATGGTCGCAGCCACTTCCTTGATTTCGGGTGCAGTTACTTGAAGTTGATTGATTACCCCAATTTCCCGGGCAATACCGCGGATACTGAAACAGTCACCACGGTTTGGCGTGATACTGATATCAATAACGTTGTCATCTAGATCTAAATATTCACGGATGTTGACGCCCACAGGTGCATCTGCAGGAAGTTCTAACAGGCCATCAATCTTGTCTTCTAGATCGATTTCAGACGCGCCGCACAGCATACCTTGTGATTCTATACCACGAAGCTTGCCTTTCTTGATTTTGAAATCGCCCGGCAATACTGCACCAATGGTGGCTACAGGCGCTTTCATGCCTGCACGTACATTCGGTGCACCACAAACAATTTGTAAAGGCTCACCTGAACCAATATTTACTGTAGTCACACGTAAACGGTCTGCGTCGGGATGTTGTTCTACAGTGAGTACTTCACCAACAACCACACCTGTAAATGGTTTTGCCGCTGGCGCCAGTTCATCAACCTCTAAACCCAGCATAGTAAGTTGATCTGATAAAGTTTCGCTATCAACTGTCGGGTTTACCCATGCGCGTAACCAATTTTCGCTAATTTTCATTTCTATAAAAACCTGTAAATCTAATTTCTTGAATTCCTCTCCCTCTCTTTCCTAAGGAGGAAGAACCCCGAGTCATACATGGACAACCCCTCTCCTTTTTTAGGAGATGAGAAGCACTGCTTCGCAAGAGAGGTTAATAAATTCGTTTAAGCAAATTGGCGTAAGAAACGCACATCATTTTGGAAGAACATACGTAAGTCATTCACACCGTAGCGAAGCATCGCAAAACGTTCTACACCTAGACCAAAAGCAAAACCTTTATATTTTTCAGGATCAATGCCGGCAGCTTGAAGTACATTTGGATGCACCATACCGCAACCCAAAACTTCTAGCCAGCGACCGCGTTCATCCATAATATCCACTTCCGCACTTGGTTCAGTGAACGGGAAGTAAGATGGACGAAAACGAACGGTTAAGTCCTTTTCGAAGAATTCGTTCAGCAAGTTCACCAACAAACCTTTCAGTTCTGCAAAGCTGGTATTTTCCGCAATGTATAAGCCTTCAATTTGATGGAACATTGGCGAATGGGTTTGATCCGAATCACAGCGATAGACACGGCCTGGGCAGACAATGCGAATCGGCGGTTGTTGTGTTTCCATAGTACGAATCTGCACGCCCGAAGTATGGGTACGCAATAAATGATTCACATCAAAATAGAAGGTGTCATGCATGGCACGCGCAGGGTGATGACCTGGAATATTTAAGGCTTCAAAGTTATGATAGTCATCTTCAACTTCAGGGCCGGTAGCCACAGTAAAACCGGCTTTGGTAAAGAATTGACAAATGCGTTCTTGCACTTGGGTTACAGGGTGAATGCTACCCACACTTTGACCACGACCTGGCAAGGTAATGTCGATCATTTCGCTAGCAAGTTTTTGTTCTAGTGCAGCTTTTTGTAATTCTGCCTGGCGTGTCGTTAATGCGCCAGTGATCGCTTCACGAACCGCATGAATTTTTGCCCCGAAAACTTTACGTTCTTCAGGATCCATTTTACCAAGCGCCTTCGATTGTTCCGCGAGCTGGCTTTTTTTCCCTGTAAATTGCACCCGTACTTGATCGAGTGTAGCAAGGTCTTGAGCTGCTGCAATCGCAGCGAGCGCTTCAGTGGTCAGGGCTTCCAGTGACATAGTAACTCTCAAAGCAACAATTTAAAAATATAATAAAACCCCATATTCTAACAGTTTTTGAACGTGTTGATGAAGTTCCCTGTAGAGGAAAAATTAGATTGGCATCCAGATTTAGAAAAAGTATAAGATAAAGCCAATATTTATGAGATAAATAACAATGGCACTTGATCAGATTTGGAAACAGCAGCTTACTTTGGTGACCTATGGCAATGAATATCTCAGCCAGAATCTGAGCTTTAATCATTGGGTACAACATGCCATTTTTAACCAGCACAATTTGCGTTTCCGAGATCTGCTGTCACAACATTTATTGGCACAACATTTTCAAATCTGGCTGGAAGGTCTAAAAAAACAGGGAACGCTTCGTATTAGCCTGCATAGTTCCAGTCTGTTAAGTGATGAACAGAATCCAAATGCCAATGTTGAACTGCTGGCCATTCCGCATTTTATTGTCAGCCATAAACACAATAAAAAGACTGCTTGGATTTTCGGCAAGGAATTGGCTGAATGGTATAATGCCGATAATGATTACGAAGTGCCCAAGCCACAGCAGGAACAATGTCGCCAGGAAACCTTCTGGCGTTTTGAGCTGAATTCAAAACTAGCCAAACGTATCGATGCCGATTTGCAACAGCCGAATTGGGATGACATTCAGATTTATACCAATAACGAATTATTTGACAGCAAGTTTGCCGGTGGATTTGTTGAACCTGTCCATCGGGATTTTCCTTATTATGGGATGACTCAGGCTGCGACAGAAAATGCAGATGGCTCTCCTTTGCCGGAAAGTAAATATCTGCCTTTACTGCCAAGTGAATATCAGGCGGATTATGCGCATACCACGCTACATCGCTTGGAAGCATTATCCAGTTATATTGAGCAGAAGCAGCAACATCCCTATCATGCGGATGGCGGTGAACTCAGTACTGATGAACGGCTGAATTTACGTCATTTTTCGCAAAAAATGGATGATTTAACAGCAAAATTTATCGTCAAGGTAGCCAATCATTATCAGTCAGCAAAACTGAAAAAAGTTGAAGTGGCCAATCCACTGGATGGTGCAACTAGCACTCCACATATCGCCCCACATGTAAAAAGCCATCCTACCCATGCTTCGCACAAGGTCGGTACATCGGGCGTTATCAAACTGATTCTACTGACCATTGTAATTTGTCTTTTGGCTTATTATTTTGGACTTTAATTCTTATAAAGATGCTAAAAAATTCAGCTCAATAGATATAAAAAGAAGAACAGGTATTTTTATCTATACGTGTTCTTCTTAATCTCTTGTTCTTCATCACCCTAAAAATAAAATGAATGAAAATCCTAAACACTTAGCCTATCTTTTAAACAGCCTTAAATATAAGCAGATTATAAGTCGAGTTTTTTGTGATCCGCTTCGACTCCGCCAGCATGGCCAGTAAGACTGCCTTTAAGGAGTTTAAATAGCTGAGTCACTTTATTGTCAGTCACGTTCCAATATTCTGCACTGACTGCTGCAGCCACCAAGATGCGTACACTCGGATCTTCCTTTCCTTCAAACCAGTTTTCAGCCCACGGGTTCCAGAGCTGATCAATCAAGGTTGGATCTGTGCTGATACGGGCATGTGCACTAATCGAGACATAAATGCTGTCAGAGGGCTTGGCAAAAGATAATCCAATTTTATTACGACCGGAATTGACTGCATTCACCAGATCATTGCTATCACTCAAGATAAAATACAGATTGTGACTTTCACTCATCTGCTCAGTCTTCTCAGAATTCAGCATGGTCATGGGTTGTGAATGTAATTCCTGTGTTTCAGTCGTATGACTGATCATGGCATATCGTACTTCCTTGATCAGTTGCCATAATTTTTCGCGATTATGATTATCCGTCATTGCTCTTCTCCTGAAGCTAAACTTTAGAAATAAGAAATTATTTAATTTGTGCATTCACTTCTTTTTTAGAGTAGTGATATTTTTCGCTTTAGATATCTCACCTTACTCAACTTATACATTTGAATAATAAAAGATTGGCTTAAAGATCATAAGAAACAACGAAAAAGAATTTGCTTATAAAGAGAGTTAAGAAGTCGAATTTATCTTTAGATTTATTAAATGCTCATTAACGATAAATTTTACAGTTGCTCAAATACCTGAACTATTTTTAACTTGGTTAAATGTCTCTGCTTCAATTGTTTTAATTTTTATGAATAGCAGTAATAGTCTGCTGAAATTTAACAGGAGCATCCAAATGTATTTAGTACTCAGCTTAAAGATCAACAGACTCGGGTTTACATCATGATTTTAATGCTTCCGTTTTTGCTTTTTTAACCGTCAGCTTTTTCAATACCTCTGACACCGCCACCATGGCGAAACTTGAAGTCACCACTACTGCTGAACCATAACCACCACAGCGCAGGCCGGCGCTGGCACAGACCTCTGCACCTGAAAATGGGTTATCGATAGAATAGACACAGCTAATACCAAATTTTTCTTTCGGCTTTTTGCAAATGCCTTTGGCACGTAACTGACTACGCAATTTGGCCAGCATCGGATCCTGTTCAGTTTTAGACAAGTCTGCGACACGAATTTTTAAGGGATCGAGCTTGCCGCCTGCCCCGCCCGATACAATCAAAGGAATTTTATTAAAACGACAATGCAGCATTAAGGCCAGTTTAGCTTTAACATCATCAATGCAATCGAGAACCACATCAGGTTTATTTGCTAACAGCTCTTTGACATTATCAGGCGTTAAATAGTCATCCACCAGATTGATCTTGATACGTGGATTAATCGAATAACAACGCTCGGCCATCACTTCAATTTTTTCACGTCCCAGAGTTGAAGTCATGGCAGGCAATTGACGGTTAATATTAGAAGCGGCAACCACATCCATATCAATCAAGGTCAGTTCAGCAATACCGGTACGTGCCAAAGCTTCAACCGCCCAAGAACCGACTCCGCCAATGCCGATTACCATCACATGACTGTGTTCATACTGACGAAAGGCTTCATCTCCATAAATTTTCTCTACACCCGCAAAGCGGCGGTCATATTCATCATCTTCAAGGAGATCAGTCATTCGTCATCTGGCATCTAAAAAACACCGAGGCATTTTATCAAATCCCAGCTCAATCCGATAATCTATATCTTTCGCATCCTTCAGCAGTTGTGACAAAGATAAAAAAAGAGGCTTTCGCCACTACTGTCCCATAATTTAAATTTTATTTTAGTACTGAATCAGCACGATGATTTGTGATCTTTAAATATTTGATATTTATATTTTTCACAGCCTTGTCTTTTCTTTAAAAGTTTAAATGGCTTTGTGTAGGCTAAACCCTACTTTTGACAGACCAAAAGTAGGCAAAAGTCTTTATTCCCCATACACGACATCCTGTCGTGATGTGGAATGTGTGACATCCCTGCCACACTCGCGAATCTGACACATGGACTTCAACTATGGTACAGCAGTGAGGCTTTCGCCCCTTTTTTCAATTTCTATAAATCAATCATTCTTTACTTATTGGTAATAAAGAAATACTCACGATAATATTTGAGTTCAACAATCGAATCACGAATATCATCCATGGCTAAATGTGAGGCATTCTTTTTCAGGCCGCTCATAATTTCTGGACGCCAGCGTTTCGCCAACTCTTTGACTGAAGATACGTCAAGATTACGGTAATGGAAGTATTGTTCCATTTCCGGCATTAAACGGTGCAAGAAACGGCGGTCTTGGCAAATCGAGTTACCACACATCGGTGATGATTTTGGATTGACCCATTTTTTCAAAAATTCCAGCGTCTGCTGTTCGGCATCTTGTGCGGTCAATTTACTGCGGCGTACCCGCTCGATCAGACCTGATTGTCCATGTTGACGCGTATTCCATTCATCCATCGCATTGAGCACGCGATCTGATTGATGAACAGCCAGCACCGGCCCTTCCGCCAGAATATTCAGGTTATCGTCAGTCACAATCGTTGCAACTTCAATAATTTGATCGTTATCCGTATCCAGACCTGTCATTTCCAGGTCAATCCAAATCAGGCGGGTATCAGGGGTGCTGCTCATAAATGTGCAATCTTATTAGGCTTAAAAACAGCTATAGTAGCAAATTTATTGCAACTTGGCTGTAACTCCTACCCTGCTTCATGCTATTTTTGCCTTACTTAATTCATGGTTTTTCTAGGATATGAATGGCTTTAATTCGTAAACGTCGTTTAACTGAACAGCAGCAGCGCCGCATTCAGAAACAACATCAAACACGTCAAGAAGAACTCGACACTTCAAATGATCTGGAAGGCTTAGTGGTTCAACATTATGGCCGTCAACTTGAAGTGCAAGCCCTCTCAGCGCCCGAAACCCATCCCACCAAACCTATCGTTGCAGCAGGTGAACCCGAACCGTTCTGGAAACCGATTGAAATCGGCAGTGTATGGCGATGTCATACCCGAACCAATCTGGAAGCACTGGTCACAGGTGACCGGGTAAAATGGCAGGCTGATCCAAATACCGGACTCGGCATTATTACTGCGATTCATCCACGTCAATCCCTGCTAACCCGTCCTGACCGCTACCATAAAGTTAAACCTGTTGCGGCCAATGTCAGCCTGATCGTGATTGTGTTTGCCTCCTTTCCGGAAGTCGCTCCCAGCTTAATCGACCGTTACCTTGTGGCCTGTGCCGATGCCGACATTCCTGCTCTATTGGTACTAAATAAAGCAGATTTAATTCAGGAAAATGATCCAATTTTGGCCCTGATGCAAGAATATCAAGCTTTAGGCTATGAAGTGATTCAAACTCAATCTGATGGTGATTTAACTGAACTAGCGAAACGTTTAGCTGGTGAAACTGTTGCCTTTGTGGGCCAGTCCGGGGTCGGAAAAAGCTCGCTGATTAATGCCATGGTTCCCGATGCAGCGCAAAAAACCAATGTGATTTCGGAAAACTCGGCACTAGGTCAGCACACCACCACCTCTACCCGTTTAATTGCCTTTGGTGAAGGAGCCGCACTGATTGACTCCCCGGGGATTCGTGAATTTGGCTTGTGGCATTTAGACCTGGACAAGGTTCAACACGGTTTTCCTGAAATTGAAAATCTGTTGGGGCATTGCCAGTTCCGTAACTGTACCCATAAGCATGAAAAACAGTGTGCTTTACGCCAAGCCGCCGCAAGCGGTGAAATTTTGCAACGCCGTTTGGACAGTTATTTGCGTTTAATTGATGAAATTACAGAAGCACAGCAAAAAAATTAATTTTTCTTAACCCTTAGCACTTGAAGCGGTGATTTTGATCGCCATATTTATAGGCTATACTCTACGCAATTTTGAAATTGTAATTAGGTGACTTGTGGAACGTTGGTTCGAATTTATGGGGAATCACCCCTTCTTGTTTGGAACACTTGGGGTGTTGATTGTTTTGTTCTTTATTTTAGAAGGACAACGCAATGGTCGTAAAATTTCACCACAATCTTTAGGTATTTTAGTGAAAGCTAAAAATGCCATGCTGATTGATTTACGTGATGCAAAAGATTTCCGTGAAGGTCATATCAGCGGCAGCCGTAATATTCCATATAGCCAGATTACAAGCCATGTTGAAGAGTTAAAATCTGCGGATCGACCACTGGTGTTCATTTGTAACCTGGGTCAAATTGCAGGTACCGCTTTACAGCAAGTGGGTCATGCCGACAGCTACCGTCTGGACGGTGGAATTAACAACTGGAAAGTGCAAGGCTTACCGCTGATTAAAAGCAAATAATACGCTTGGAGATTTTGAATGGCTGAAGTAACAATTTACTCAACTACTGTATGCCCTTACTGCGTTCGCGCGAAACAACTTCTTGAGCGTAAAGGCGTTGCATATAAAGAAATTAATTTATCTAACGAAGCGCCTGAAGTACGTGTTGAACTGATGCAACGCACCAATCACCGTACTGTTCCACAAATTTTTATTAACGACCAATTCATCGGTGGTTTTGATCAACTTTATGCTTTAGAGCGTGAAGGAAAACTCAACGAATTATTGGCTTAACACTTTTATTAAGTCACCCTCATATTAAGGATTAAAAAATGAGTGAACAACAAGCTCAACCGCAATTAGCGCTAGAACGTATTTATACTAAAGATATTTCTTTTGAAGTACCTGGGGCTCAAGTATTTACCAAAGAATGGCAGCCTGAATTAAACATCAACCTGTCTTCTTCTGCAGAAAAAATTGATGCAACCCATTATGAAGTTGCATTACAAGTTGTTGTTCAAGCGAACAACGCGGGTGAAACAGCATTCATCGTTGATGTAACCCAATCAGGAATTTTCTTGGTTGATAGCGTTGAAGAAGAACGTCTTCCATATATTCTTGGTGCATATTGCCCAAATATCTTGTTCCCATTCTTACGCGAAGCTGTAAATGATATGGTAACGAAAGGAAGCTTCCCGCAATTGCTTCTTACACCAATTAACTTCGATGCCGAATTCGAAGCCAATATGCAACGTGCTCAAGCCGCTGCTGCTGAAGGTCAAGCTTAAGCAAGCTTTAGACTGCAATAAAAAAGACCGCAAAAGCGGTCTTTTTTATTGCCATATTTCCCCCTTCTCCCTTTGGGAGAAGGTCGGGATGAGGGAGAAAAAGCAATCCCTCACCCTAGCCCTCTCCCACGGGGAGAGGGAACTGAAAATGATTATTCCGCATCCGCCATCAAATCAGCGCTCATACCTACAGTATTGAAGCCAGCATCAACATACATGATTTCACCGGTAATACCATTTGCCCAAGGCGAGCATAAGAATAATGCAGCATTACCGACATCTTCAATGGTCACGTTACGTTTCAGTGGTGCAACTTTTTCATTCAGGTCTAACATTTTACGGAAAGACTTGATGCCTGAAGCTGCAAGAGTACGGATTGGACCTGCTGAAATAGCATTTACACGAATGCCTTCGCTACCCAAGCTAGATGCCAAATAACGTACACCCGCTTCCAACGATGCCTTCGCCATACCCATGACATTGTAATTTGGCATTACACGTTCAGAACCTTGGTAAGTCAACGTCAGCAAGCAACCTTGGCGAACTTTTAACAAAGGTTTTGCAGCACGTGCCATCGCAACAAAGCTATAAGCACTGATGTCATGCGCAATATTAAAGCCTTCACGGTCAGTAATATCGGTAAAGTCGCCATCTAAAGTGTGCGCTGGTGCAAAACCAATTGAATGAACTACGCCATCCAAACCATCCCAATGTTTTGCCAATTCGACAAAAGCCTGGTCAATTTCAGCATCTACAGCCACGTCACAAGGGAAAACCAGAGTTGAACCGAATTGTTCAGCAAAGTCATCAACACGTTTTTTTAATTTTTCATTCGGATAGGTAAATGCCAGTTCCGCACCTTCACGGTGTAGGGCTTGAGCAATACCAAATGCAATGGATAACTTACTTGCAATACCCGCGATGAGAAAACGCTTACCCGCCAATAGTCCTTGTGCCATGTGAATCTCACTCAAAATAATTTACAAGCATAATGCCAAGTCTGAAGCATTTGCGAAATTGCATAATGCGCCTTTTTTTAACATGTTGTGTAAAAATCATAAAAAATGCTCCGCCATTGGGGGAGCATTTTTGAATTGATCACGCTATTTAATTAGCTGTCATTGTTAAGCGGATTAATCATCCCCTTGTAACAACCCCAGCAAGCGCAGGAATGAATAATACATCCACACCAAAGTCGCTAATAACGCAATACCACACAACCATTCCATCGCTTTCGGTGCATATTGTGCAGCGGCAGATTCAATCAGGTCAAAATCGAGAATCAGGTTTAAAGAAGCAATCACCGCAACAAAAGCAGCAAAGCCAATTCCGAGCCAGTTGCTTTCAAAAATATAAGGAATACTGGAACCAAAAGCCAAACTCATCACCATTTGCACCACAAATACCATGGCAATAGCAATAGAAGCCGACATCAGCACAGCTTTAAATTTTTCTGTGGCACGAATAATCTGGAAATGATACAGGCCAAACATCACCAAGGTAGTGATAAAGGTCGCAAGCAAGGCCTGCAAAGGTACTCCAGGAAATTTCAGCTGAAACAATACCGAAATCCCGCCTAAAAATGCACCTTCAAACAGCGCATAAGGAATGGCCAATACCGGTGCAGTATTCGGTTTAAAGGTGGTGATGAGTGCCAGGATAAAGCCGCCAATTGTCCCCACGATTGCAGCGGAATAGGCAATCGAGATATTCAGGGTCAAGAAGCTATATAAAAATAACGATAAACCGACTACAGCAGCAATCACGGTTAATAACACCGACTTTTGGATAGCGCCTTGCACCGTCATGGTCTGGTTAAAATCACTCTGGGTTTCTACCCGGGTCAAAATAGGATTATTACTTTGCATAATTCACTCATTATTGTCATTTAGATTTTTAAGTAGTATAGACAGCATTTAAGAACAGAAAATGAATCTGTGCAACATTGCATAAAATATCGGTCACATAGCACGACCGACTCTAGGCAAATTATCCAGTTAAAAACCCAATATTGAGCGATAAAAACTGGTTTTACAATATTTTTTTAAGATGTCAGCCTTAAGGCATCTAGGGAGTTTTTCCAGAGTTTTGCCGCAAGCCTAGTCTGATCCAGATTTAGCGATTGTGCCAACCCATCCAGCACATAAGGTAAATTGACTGGCGTATTGCGGGTGCGATGTTCAGTAGAACTTTGACAACATAAAGGCGTCATATCGGGACAATCAGTTTCCAAAACCAGATGCTCAGCACCAATGGCCTGAACCACGGCATGTAATTTTTTGGCATTGGGATTGGTAATTTGTCCGGTCACCCCAATTTTAAAACCCAGTTTAATAAAGGCCTTGGCTTCCTCTATCCCGCCACTAAAAGCATGCGCAATCCCACCCAAGCTAAATTGCTGCTGTTTTAATATAGCCAGTGTTTCGGCATGCGATTTTCGGATATGCAATAACACGGGTTTATCAAACTGTTGCGCCAATTCCAGTTGTGCTGCAAAAAAATCTTTTTGCTTCTGAAAAATTTCCGGCTGCTTGTGATGTTTTAAAAAGGTATCTAAACCAATTTCTCCAATCGCGACACAATCTTCAGTTTTTAAAAGTTGTTCCAGATCGGCCAGATGTGATGTTTGATGCTGTTCAATATAAAAGGGATGCAATCCCGGAGCTAAGTAACTTTGCGGAGCATCAGCCAATTGATTTAAGAACTGGTGACTTTGCAATAAATCCTGAAACCGCGACTGGATAAAACCAATCAAAATCAGGCGTTCGATCCCCACCGCTTTGGCCGCATGCGCCAGTTGTTCCCGATCTGCATCGAAATCAGGAACATCAAAATGGGTGTGAGTATCAAACAGTGAACAAGACATTAAGATTGGGCTTTAGTGTCACTGGCTGCACTTACAGCTGCTTGATTTTTTACTTCAGCTTGAGGCAGATAGGCTTTCTTCAGTACCGTTTGCAGCTGGTCATAAGGAATAGTTAAACGTGGCAATTCCACCACATAAGGTCCAATTTCATATTCCCCATATTGCAAAATCAAACCTTGAGTCGATAAATAGAAATTATCCGACAAGCTAAATTTCCATGCCTGTTCGTATTCATCGACACTGTTTGCCAGCTTGGACTCAATCACCCAGTTTTTAAACACTTCATGGGCTTTCTGTTCCAGTACAGCTTTCTGGTTTGGCGCCAAAATATCATCCAATTTAACGAGTTTTTTCTTCTTCAGGTCAAAATTATAATAATACTGTGAGGATGAACCATGTGCCCCGCCCAGATAGCTGCTCGAATTTAGCACCACGGTTGCCAAAGGCTGTCCGGCATTGAGAATCTTCGGTTTAATCATCAGACTAATCTGATGATTGGCACTTAAGGCCTTCAGCTCTTTATCCAGCGATAAAAATGTATACAGATAAGGGGCAACCTGTTTTTCCAGTTTTTGTTTCGGTGTTTCAATAGCTGCCGATGCCGCTGGTTCATCTGCCTGAGCTGGATTTGAATCTTTCGAATTTCCGCTCGCAGTGGTCGCATGCTGGTTTGCATTCAACGATTTCGGCGAAATATCTACAGTATGATCCAGCTGTTTTAAAATCTGCTGATCGATAAATTCATCAATAAAAGTCTGGTTAGTGGAAAGACGCTCGATGCTTATTTCAGGACAGCTATTCCCATCACATTCAGGCAAATCTAAACTTAACTTTTCAGTATCTCCGGCCAATTTTAAAACTTCCAGTTGAGCGGTTTGGGCAGGTTTTGTGTGTTCTTCTTTAGGCTCAGCTTGTTTAGGTTGGCATGCACTCAATGCAATTGCTGTAGCAACAAGGCTTAGGGTAAATATTGTTTTATTTTTTAGCATCATCTGACCTATAACTTGAATCTGGTAAATGGACGTTCACTCGATGTCGTATGGATTACGGCTTACTAAAACATATGCTGATAAGCATCAGCTTTCAATATCTGTTGGGTTTGTGCTTTGGTTAAATAAATATCCAACTGAGCGCCATCTTTAACAATTTCATGGGTACGATAATGTAAACCAACGCCTTCTTGATCAAAGAACCAGTCTGCCTGTCCCCAATACAGCTTTTTCGGGGCTTTTTGTTTTACTTCAGCCTTTTGCTGTTTTAACCATTTTTGATAAGCCTGTTGCACAATGTCATTCATGACCGTTTGCTGCTTGGGCTCCAGAATATCCAGTAAAGTCACTGCTTTCTGTGTTTTACGATCAGCCACAAAGAAATAATAGCGTTCTTTCACTTTTACTTCTTCTTGTTTTGTATCGACTCCTAGCTGCATCAATACGTACTGATTACGCTGATAGGCAATACGGGTATACATTGCCAGTTCATAGGGCTTATTTTTGGAAAATTCGGCTTGCCAGGCATCAGACTTTTTCACATAGGCATTAATAGCCTGTTGCAAGCTCATATCCTGCTTTAGACCAATTTGATCTTGAATGACCTTGGCCTGACTCTTGGCAATCCAGTCATTTAACCAGGCATCTTCGGTATGGACTGTTTGAATATTCAGATCAATACAATTCTTGGTTTCACAAAAAGGCAAGGCAATTTTTGCCTCTTGCTCCTGAATATTTAAATATGGCAACACCTCGGCCTGCTCGGTTTTAAAGACCGATGCAGGAGACTGTTCCTGCTCTTGTTGTTTCGATTCTTGTTTTGAAGCATCACAGGCACTGAGCATCAGAGCAATGGCGATTATGGATGCAGCCCTTATTTTCCCGTTCATGCTGACCACTCTTTTTTCTCAAGTCATTCATCTATGTTAATGATTCTAATGGGGTCTGTTAACACTTCATCTATGTTTGCGACGACACATATTTTTTACTGATATGAGGCACGAAGCAGGAAATTTAGTCATTCTAAATAACTGCTTCGTAACGACATAGCAGCAAAAAATATGCTAGTCCCTTGCGCTAAAAACAAAGCAGTGCTTCGCTTTTGCTCATGTGGCTAAAATTTTCTCAGATTTCGTTACGAAACTTAAAAATAGTCTCGCTATTCTTTGCGTTTCATGCCTTATCTGCTTAATTTTAGCCCACAGCGCAAACTATTTATGAAGGGTTAATAGCCCCCTAATTAAAACAGCTTCATAAAGAAGCTGTTTTATTTTTGCTTATTTTAGTGTTCGCGTGTGGCACGGAACTGGATATCCGGATAACGCTCTTGCATCAATTGCAAATTCACACGACTTGGTGCCAGATAAGTCAAATGACCACCGCCATCTAGCGATAACTGATCATGTGCCTTTTTCTTAAATTCATTGAATTTCTTTTCATCATCACATGAAACCCAACGCACAGTATTAATGTTTACAGGCTCGTAAACACAATCAACTTTGTATTCTTCTTTCAAACGATACGCTACCACATCAAACTGTAGCACACCGACTGCCCCCACAATCAGATCATTGTTGATTTGCGGCATGAATACCTGAGTTGCACCTTCTTCTGAAAGTTCTTTTAAACCCTTTTGCAGCTGTTTAGATTTCAAAGGATCTTTCAAACGCACACGACGGAACATTTCCGGCGCGAAGTGTGGAATACCGGTGAAGTGCAAATTTTCACCTGAAGTAAAGGTATCGCCAATCTGGATGGTGCCATGGTTATGTAAACCAATGATATCCCCCGGCCAAGCTTCTTCTAGCTGTTCACGCTCACCCGCCAAGAAAGTCAAGGCATCACTAATCCGTACATCTTTACCCAGACGGACATGATTCATTTTTAAGCCTTTTTCATACTTACCCGAACAGATACGCATGAATGCAATACGGTCACGGTGTTTTGGATCCATATTGGCCTGAATTTTGAAAACAAAACCGGTAAAGCCTTCTTCATTCGCCTCTACAGCACGTTCATGAGTAGGATGTGCTTTAGGTTTTGGTGCCCATTGAATAAAGGCATTTAACACATGATCGACTGCGAAGTTACCCAATGCAGTACCGAATAGTACCGGTGTTTGACGGCCTGCCAGGAATTCTTCAGGGTCTAATGGATCATTGGCCATTTGCACCAATTCCAAAGATTCTTCAAAGGCAGCAAAAGCCAGCTCACCCACTTTTTCACGCAAGTCAGCATGGTCATAGCCATCACGGACTTCAATGTCGGTAATGGTTGAGCCAAAACCGGCTTTGTAAACGTAGAATTTTTCTTCGAGGATGTTATATACGCCAGCAAAATCACGACCTGTCCCCAGTGGCCAGGTAATGGGTACACAGCGGATTTTCAGGACATTTTCAATTTCATCAAGCAATTCTAATGGTTCACGGATTTCACGGTCCATTTTGTTGACGAAAGAAATAATCGGAGTGTCGCGCATACGACACACTTCCATTAATTTAATGGTTCGTTCTTCGACCCCTTTTGCACCGTCAATCACCATCAATGCAGAGTCAACCGCAGTTAAAGTACGGTAAGTATCTTCAGAGAAATCTTCATGCCCCGGGGTGTCGAGCAAGTTGATCACATGATTTTTATAAGGGAACTGCATAACCGAAGTGGTAATGGAAATACCACGTTCTTTTTCCATTTCCATCCAGTCAGACGTTGCAGCACGATCTGACTTTCGACTTTTGACCATCCCTGCAACCTGAATTGCCTTACCCCATAACAATAGTTTTTCTGTCATGGTGGTTTTACCAGCATCGGGGTGGGAAATAATCGCGAACGTCCGTCGCTGTGCGACCTGCGCCGCTAATTCGTCTTTAAAACTCATGAAAGATACCTACTGCAGAATGGCAGTGAAAAAGATCAGAACTGATCAATATAAAAAATTGGCCATATTGTAGCAGATCATAAAACTTTTGAAATGAACTAAACTTGTTCGGTTCGCACCAATCTTAAGTAAATAATGCCTTGTCCATCTTTTCCAAACGGTTCACATCCATCGGCATTCCCAACAGAAAGCCCTGCAATTGCTGACAGCCTAAACGGGTCAATATGTCTGCCTGTAAAGGTGTTTCAACCCCTTCTGCAGTAACCACCAGACCCAGTTTTATAGCCAGCTGGATAATACTTTCTAAAATCATTTCATCTTTTGAACCAACTGCCAGATCACGGATAAATTCCCGATCTATTTTCAATTCATCTACCGGTAAGTTCTTCAAATATAAAAAGCTGGAATGACCTGTTCCAAAGTCATCAATCGCCAGTTTAATGCCCATCTGACGCAGCTGCTCAAAACACCGAATTGTAGAATCCACATGATGCATGGCGGTCGATTCGGTAATTTCGATGGCTAAATGATTGGGATTAATCTGATATTTATCAAATAAATTTTCCAGTGTTGAAAACAGGTGCTTATGTTCAAATTGTACAGCGGATAAATTTACTGCGACAGGAAAATAGTTGGAACCATTTTGCTCCCAGATTTGAATTTGTTTACAGGCCTGTTCAAGTGCCCAATAGCCCATTTGAATAATCAGTCCGGTTTTTTCCGCGCCACCTATAAACATGTTCGGCGTCAACATTCCCAAGCTTGGATGATTCCAGCGGATCAGGGCTTCTACGCCGCAAATTGCATAATCCCGGGTGGTAAATTTGGGCTGGTAAAATAGAACAAATTGTTTTTCTTCAACGGCTTTATATAGATCATTGATCAATTTGGTCTGACTTTTGGTCTCCTGCTGATCAGCACTGTAACTAAACAGGGAATAGGTGTTTCTACCTTGATATTTCGATGTCAGCATGGCTGCATCGGCATTAATCAGCAGATCTTGCAAATTATTGCCATGATCTGGGTACAGGGCGATACCAATACTGCTAGAAATGTTGATCTCTTTACCGGCGATCAAAAAGCTGTCCTGAATTTGCCCCAACAGCTGTTCTGCTTTTGCAATGGCATGTTCAAGGGTGGCCTGTTCCAGCACCATCAAAAACTCATCTCCACCTAAACGAAGCAGTTTTTCATTTGGTTTCAGCTTGTGCTGAATACGGCTGGCCAGTTGCACCAGCAACTGATCACCGATATGATGCCCAAATACATCATTCACCGCTTTAAAACGATCTAAGTCGATATAGAGAAAGGCAATTTTATCATTCCTGTAACGATGATCGGTAAATAAAAAATGTGAATATTCCGCAAGGAATAAACGATTGGGTAATTGGGTTAAATTGTCCTGCACGGCCTGATTGGCCAATTCACGATTGGCTTTAGAGAGCTGTATATTCCGGACTTCGAGTCTTTGTTCCAATATAGCGACACAAAATGCTGCGAGAAAAATTAAACTGGTGACTAAAATAACACTTAATAAAATTAATCCTTGCCCGGTTTGATAATGTGTAACCATCCGATCTGCAGCAATGGCATGAAAAACAATTGCCCCCATACCAACATAGTGTATCGCGACAATGGTCAGCGCCATCATACCTACCAAAGAAATCTTGATCAGCAGCTTTTTCTGTGCTGCATTTTTATATTTAAAAATGAGCCAGAACGTTAAACCTGAACCAGCGATTGCAATTAAAACGGAAAAAATCGTCAGCAGAGGATCATAATAAATTTGGTGCTGATTGAGGACCAGTGCCATCAGGCCGGTATAGTGCATTCCGGCAATACCCATTCCCATCAGTACCGCCCCTAAGACAAGCCGGCCAAAGGGTAAGGTTTCCCGCGTGGTCAGCCAAATCGCAAAGGTCGATGCAATAAACGCAATAAGATACGAAACAAAAGTAAGACCATAATCTAAAGAGTAATCTACCGGCAAATGACAAGCGAGCATACCGGTGAAGTGCATACACCAAATTGCAGCTCCGAGCGTGAGACCACTAATGATGAGAAGCATTTTTTCATATTTCTGACCCAAGCCACGGAATAATAATTGTTCGAATGAAACTGTAAAATAACAGGCCAAAATAGTAATAATTATTGAAACAATTACCAGGCTAAAATCATAATGCATATGAACCATATGAAGTTCCGTATAGGTTATCTTTCTTGTTTTAATCCACGTGATTAGTACTCTTTATACTGTCTAAAAATTTTCATCTTCAAAAGAGTGGTTATAAAAACAATCAATTAAAACAAGAATCTAATACTATTCTATTTTGGTCAAGTGTTAATTGCTCTATTCATTTTTATTTCTAATTTATTCATCTTGCAAAATAAACATCGTTCAACATTTTATCATTATTCCTACACCGTTCATATTTTTAAAAGTAGCGTTAAACATGAATTCCCCCATTCGCTCATGCATAAATAAAAAACCAGTCAGATCAACTGACTGGTTTTTTAAATAGATAAAAGCTAAATAATCATTCTATCTGGCAGAAGCCTTAGCTGACTGTAATTTCGCATAATCCAATAAAATATTGGCAGACTCTGTCACAAATGTTTCTTCTTCAGCTAATGCAGGTCGTTGAGTTGCCTTCATTTTTGCACGAGATTCAATCAGGGCATCTACAGAAGCCTGATAACTTTCCCAATTGGTATAAGGCTTTTGACCCGTCATGCTACGGCGTTGATTTTCCGCCTCTAAAGTTTTCTGCTCAAGTGCATTCAACTCGGCTTTACGCTGATCAATATCCAGTACCACACGCTTTTGCTCATCGGTTTTTTTCGCAATGGCTTTACGCTGCTCCAGATATTTAAATTGCGGATCAGCAACGACGCGTTGCTGCGACATTTGTGCCAGATTTTGCACATATGGCTGTACCGAACCTTCACGCTTAAATGGTGCGGTTGGAATGGTATCCCATTTCAAGGCATTCTTGGCTTTACGCTCGCCAAACTCTTCGTTGTAGATATCAACCAGTTTGATGTCAGGTACTACCCCTTTATTTTGTGTACTTCCCCCAGTCACGCGGTAGAACTTACGCTGGGTCAAGGTTGCCTGACCATAGGCCAAGGTATCAAGCTGAACCTGAGCAGTTCCCTTACCGGTGGTGGTACTGCCAATCACAATCCCGCGCTCATAATCCTGAATAGCGGCAGAATAAATCTCACTGGCGGATGCTGAAGCCAGATTAATCATAACCGCCAATGGACCGGCATAGGTTTGTGCACCACCGTCATCATCTTCAAACACACTGACATTGCCGTTACCATCGCGAATTTGCACCACTGGACCCGACTTGATGACTTGTCCTAACATACGCGCAACTTCTTCAAGCGAACCACCCGGGTTATTACGCAAATCGATAATAATCCCTTCTACTTTCTTGGCTGCCAGACTTTTTAGGGCATTGTTGGTATCTTCAGAAACAGAACGATAATCCGTACCGGCACGACGCGCACGATAGTTCAAATAGAATGATGGAATTTCAATCACACCAAAAGTATGATTTTTACCATCGCGCTTGATCTCTACGGTACGTGAACGAACTCCAGCATCTTCTTCTTGAATCACATCACGCACCAGGCTAACTGTACGTGCCTGCCCCATAGATGCGCCTGCACCCAATAAACGTAAGCTTACCTTGGTTCCGCGCTTGCCACGTATCAGACCCACTACTTCATTGCTGGCCCAACCGATCACATCCACCATTTTATCGCCATCTTGGGCTACGCCAATAATGCGGTCTCCAGGTTTGATCTGACCTGATTTACTGGCAGGACCACCTTCCACAATAGTTTCAATTTTGGTGTAATCTTCATTGCCGCGTTCAGGACGAATCGACACCCCAATCCCTTCTAATTGCAGGGTGGTTTGACGGTTCAACTCCATTGCATCAACAGGCGGGAAATAGTTGCTGTGCGGATCATAGGTCAACATCATCGCATTTAAGGTCTTGTCGAGGACATCATCACTTTTTACACGGCTGACACGCTCAAGCTGACGGGTATAACGCTTGGTCAGGGTTTGAACTGGAGTTAAATCTTCCGGACTTGCCAGATCCTGACCATTAGCCAGAGTTGGATCATCTTTTAAGGCTTTTTGCTTCGCAGACTCTTCTTCTTTACTAATATTCAAGTTAATCAGCTGCGATACCAACATTTTTTGCCAATGGGCACGTTGTTCTGCTGCAGACTTGAAATAAGGTGCTTTTTCACGATCAGTATCAATATAAACATTGGTTTGTTTCAAGTTTTGCGGTTTTTTCAACTCAGCCAGCATGAACTCATAAAACTGTTTTAAGCGTTCACGGTATTGGGCATGAATTAAATATGGACCCGATAAATCCCCGGCTTTTAATGCGGCACCGAAATTTGCACCATAATTTTTCTTATATTGTTCCACTTCAGGTGCTAAAAATAATGTGTGGTCTGCATCTAGGCTATCTAGATAAAAATCGAGGATACGATTGGAAGTCGCCGCATCTAAACGCTGATTTAAATAATGCTGACGGTCAACCAGAGTTGCCAATTGGCGTGAAACCAACGCCTGTTCCTGCGTGGGTTGAATCGATTGAGAAACTGCCTCTGTATTATTAGCTGCAATTGCCTCGTTCATTACATGAGAAAAGAAAAATCCTCCAGTCGCGATTGCAACTGCACAAGCTAATGTCTGAAGTTTCATAAATAATTCGTACTTCCTTGGTCTTGGACCAATATTGCATCGTCGTTTTTTAACATGAATTGAGTATATTCAAAATCTTAAACAACTTAATATGTATGTCGTGTAGTTTTATCATATTCTGTACTGTCAAAATGTAGCAAATCATTGCAAAATTCGGGTATTGTTTTTCTTTATAAAATTCCAACACGGACACCGATATGATTGGCGCATTGATGCTAGACATCGCTGGCACAGAACTTACTCAAGAAGATATTGAACTATTACGGGCACCGCAAGTAGGCGGCATGATTTTATTTTCACGAAATATACAATCACCACAACAAGTTCGCGCCTTAACCGATCATATGCGTCGCATCAGACCTGACATTTTAATCGCTGTGGATCAGGAAGGCGGCCGGGTACAGCGCTTGAAACAAGGCTTTACCTTACTGCCTGCGATGGGCCGTTTAGGTGAGCTTTATTCAACTGACCCGGAAAAAGCCGTGGATTTGGCCGAGCAATGCGGCTGGCTGATGGCCACTGAAGTGCTTGCCGTTGGGATTGACTTCAGTTTTGCACCAGTACTGGACTTGAATGATGTCAGTGATGTGATTGGCGATCGTGGTTTTGCCAAAAACATTGATGATATTGTCCCTCTTGCCAGTGCTTTCATCAAAGGGATGAAACGTGCAGGCATGGCCAATACCGGTAAACATTTTCCGGGTCACGGTTCGGTCAAGGCAGACTCCCATGTTGCAGCACCCGTAGATTCACGTTCTTATGATCAAATCTATCACAAAGATATGCAAACCTTTATCCAGCTCATACCACAGTTGGATGCATTGATGCCTGCGCATGTGATTTATGACCAGGTCGATCCGAACCCTGCCGGCTTCTCGCCTTATTGGATTCAGAACATTTTGCGTCAACAATTAAACTTTGATGGCGTACTATTCTCTGATGACTTAACCATGCAAGCCGCATGTGTTGCTGGTGGCGCAGATGCACGTATTCAGGCTGCACTCAAAGCCGGATGTGATATGGGCCTGGTTTGTAATGACCGCTCAGCCGCTTGTACCGCACTCGAAGGGATTCGCGATTTACCTTTACCCAATCAACAGCGTCTGCAGCGTATGCGCGGTAAAATTCCAGAAATCACGGTTGGGCAAACGCTGAACTTGGGGGCAGAATGGCAAAAAGTTCGCGATAGCATCGAAAACTTTAAAAAATCATTTAATTAATGCGACAAAAGGAACACGACAAGGTGTTCCTTTTTCTTTATGATAAATAAAAATAAAATGCACTTACTTCATTCAGCTCATTGTGCTTTGCGTCAAAACTAAAAATAAGCTGAGCTGGCAATGTAAGAAACTCAACCCATAAACAACCAACGTTAAAAACTAAAAAAACAGATAAGGTCAGGATGACATGACACAACAGCTTTCAGAACATCGACATATTTCATTTACTGCCCATTACACCGGATACATCTGGTACACCATGGGAATTTCTCACCCCGTTTTTGCGACCTCTAAAGGGAAAATGTTAGCCAAACTGGTGCATCCCTTAGAAAGCTGGGCTGAAAAATTTGTCGGCGGCAGTATGCGTACGACCTTAAAACAACGCCACCGCATGATTGATCAGCATCTCACGCAACTGATTGAACAGCACCCGGATTTGCAGGTACTTGAAATTGCCAGCGGGCTTTCCCCACGCGGCTGGAATTTCCGGCAGAAGTTTCCCCATATTGATTATCGTGAACTTGATTTACCCGATATGGCGAAAGTAAAAACCAAAGCCCTGAAACAGATTGATGCCAATAGCCCGGAAGTTTTATCAGTCGATTTATTCACTGCTGATTTTGCACAGGCTTTTCAGGTCTTTGACCAGAATCGGCCCTTGGTAGTCATTAGCGAAGGCCTGATTAATTACTTTAACAAAGACATGTTATTGCAATTACTCAAAGCAATTCATCATTATGGGCAGAACTTTAAAGAACTGCATTACCTTACCGATATCTATCCAGAACCGGTGAAAAACAAACTGGCCAATTTTATTTGGGCATGCAGTAAATTATTGAAATGGATGTCTAAGAGCGCATTTAGTTTCCATTTTATTGATCCGCAGCAAGCACAGGAATTTTTCCAGCAAGCAGGTTTTGAACAGGTCAGTATTGTGCAACCGCAACAGTATTTTCAAAATCCAGCTGTACCTTTCACCTCGAACGAGGAACATCTGGGTGATCTGGTCTGGATGATTCATGCAAGCAAAAAAAACAGCGTTATATAACGCTGTTTTTTAGATCTGGCCCCCACATTAACTGACCGATTCCAATACTGTCATCACTTCTTTTTGTCGTTGTACATAACGCAATAAACGCTCTGCCACATCAAAACTGCCATGCTTGAATAAGGCACGAACTCGTGTTGAATTGACTTCAAAAATTAAGCATTCAATTTTAAATTGACCTTCTTCATCTTCCAGGTGTAGAGCCAAATCACGTGGATATTGTGCAGCTTTTTCTGTTAAGCCTTCGGCAAACTCAAGCAAAACGCCAAAGAAATTTAGATCCACTATATGAGTAGGCAGTTTTAACGGTGAATGACGATGAGTTAATACGGTCATCGGTTTTTGTACAGCAATACGTTCTTCGCCACGGCGCTCTAGAGTCAGTAACTGAGCACGTGTCATCGGGATAATCCCTTCTACATTTTGAATAGGCTGACCCTGCAAGAAGGTGGCAAACAGACTCATGGTTTCTTTACGACGCTGTAATTGCGGCACATGATCAGCATTGGCAATCATGGCGAATTCCATATCTGGACATTGCAAGGCAAAATTGGCATTTTCATGTGGCAAGGTAAAACTGTCATATTGCCCACATGCAACCAGTACTTTACATTGCGGAATAGGTACATCAGTTAAACGCAATAATCGGCTACAGTTGATTTCATAACGATCTTGCTCAGTTGCCGTAAATTCAGCCATCTGTCTGAAGAACAGACGCTTTGCAGTCGGTGACATGCGGGTTTGATCAATTTTGGCATGATTGACCAGATACAGAATCACCGCCTGACCAAACTCATCCATGCGCTGTTCATTCATTAAATGCAAAGATTCTTCCAGCAACATACGCCAGCTTTTACGCGTTTTTTGCATCACGCCCATCAAAATCATTCGGTCAATCAGTTCAGGGCGTTGATGTGCCAAACCTGAAGCCACCACCGAGCCTAGAGACATCCCCATGACCGAAACTTTGGGAAGTTTTTCTACATCCAGCCATTCACCGAGCATACGTGCCAAGTCCGGCAATTCTAGAGTTCCCGCAGAAACACCGCTATCACGATTGGCAATTTGCTGATTGGCCCCCATTGAAGGCAAATCAATCAAGATAATTGGACCTGCACTCAGCAGCTGTTCAACGCAATATTTATAAGAATTAAAATTTTGAAATGCCCCACCCACAATGACAACTGGCGTGTTGTGGATAGTTTCAGGTTGAGCAATTGCCATATACTCAATTTTCCAACCATTAATCCATGTCGTTCGTGCCGGTTCTTTAAAACTGTTCCTATGGTAAAGATTAAAAAAACCAAAATCTGCGTTTGATTCTTCTACTTCCGAGTCCATTTGGATCATGGAATTCATATCCCTTCCTCCATTCTTGCCTTATTGTTATTTTGCAAGAAAATAAATTTAGAATTTCTGCGCCACACTGCTTCCATTCTTCGCTGTAATTATCGGACGTCACTGTCCTTATATCCTTTCATAATATACAGAGGATGAATACTCAAGCAACTGATTCTATGACCACTTATCTAAATTTACCCAGAAAAGGATTTCAAAATATTAACAGCCTGAAAGTTTCAGGGACTTTTTTCAGGTCAGATGCTTCATTGTCGGGTTCCAGACTGTTACTATCAAAGTGTAATTTCTAAGTGATCAAACCGCTATGCAAGATTCAATTGAACAATATATGCAAACGGTAGGACAACAGGCACGCCAAGCTTCTCGCGTGTTGGCAAGCGCTTCTACCCAAACAAAAAACAATGCCTTATCTGCAATTTACACTGCATTACAAGACAGTGAAGCTGCGATTCTGGCTGCCAACCAAATAGATATGACCAAAGGTCGTAACAACAATTTGGACAGTGCATTGCTTGATCGTTTAGAACTTACCCCCAGCCGCTTTAAAGGCATGCTGAACGGCTTAAAAGATGTGATGAATCTGGTCGACCCGATTGGAGAAATTACCGACCTTGCTTACCGACCTTCAGGCATTCAGCTAGGGAAAATGCGGGTTCCTTTAGGTGTGGTCGGCATGATTTACGAATCACGTCCCAATGTCACACTGGAAGCGGCTTCTCTGGCACTCAAGTCTGGCAATGCCATTATTTTGCGTGGCGGTTCGGAAGCGTTGCAATCCAACAAAGCCATTGCCGAAGCGATTCAGCATGGTTTAAAGACTTCAGGTTTACCAGAAACTTCGGTGCAAGTGATTAACACGACAGACCGTGCCGCAGTCGGACACCTGATTACCATGTCTGAATATGTGGATGTGATTGTTCCACGTGGAGGCAAAGGCCTGATTGAACGTGTGAGCAACGAAGCCCGTATTCCGGTCATTAAGCATTTAGATGGTAATTGCCATGTATTTGTTGAGGCACAAGCCGACTTGCAAAAAGCCCTGCCAATTGCACTAAATGCCAAGACCCATCGTTATGGTGTGTGTAATGCCATGGAAACCTTGCTGGTAGATGAGAAAGTTGCTGAACAATTCTTGCCAAGCATTGCTGAACTGTATGCAGAAAAACAGGTAGAACTGCGCGGCTGCCGTGAAACACAGCGCATTCTAGGTTCAAACGTTAAACCGGCCAGTGAAGAAGACTGGTATACCGAATATCTAGGTCCAATTTTGGCGGTAAAAGTAGTCAGCGGGATTGATGAAGCCATTGAGCATATTAACAAATATGGCTCACACCATACCGATGCCATCATTACCGAAAACTTTAGCCTTGCGCGTCAGTTCTTGGCACGTGTAGATTCAAGTTCAGTGATGATCAATGCCTCTACCCGTTTTGCCGATGGCTTTGAGTATGGTCTGGGTGCAGAAATCGGCATTTCTACCGATAAAATTCATGCCCGTGGTCCGGTTGGACTGGAAGGTTTGACCTCACAAAAATGGGTCGTGTTTGGTGATGGTCAAATTCGCCAATAAATCAGCACTGCCCTGTAATTAAAAGCATGCGTTGTTCAGCTTCAAAATTGGGGCTGAACACAACAATCTCATCACCTCCCTGAGTGAAATGTCGTAACATCATCAAAACAACGATAAAAGGGAAAAGACTATGTTTTATTATTTAATCATTTGTACATTTATATTGGCATTACTGGTTTCTTTTACCGTAATGAAAATTTTTTCCAATTCCATTAATCAAATTCTTGCCCGAATTATTAATGATCCCATTCATAGTGCCTGGGCCAAATACACCAAGTTTGCCGGTATGGTGGTCGGAACATCTTCCGGTATCCGTATTTACGATATGGAAAAATACATTACTCCGCTGACCTATAGCGATAATGAAAAAAAAATTGTGATCGAATTAACTCAGGAACGCTGGGTGCTGGAAATTTACCGGACTATTATTGAAACCTTACAAGGACTTGCCTGGATGATGCTGGTTTTTTTTATGGTGGCATTACTGGCTTATGTGATTGTACGCTGGTCAGAAATAAAGTATCAAAAGTAAATATTAAAACAACGCTTATGCCCTGCTCAAAATTGATTTCTCATGCTAGGGTTAAAGGCGTACAGGAAGGAGCGTTTATGCTTGAGTACTATTTCATTAATAAATGAAAACCATCAACCAATAAATTCTATTTATTATTATTTCACTGGTCGATAGTGCTTAAGTCTAATCTCCTAAAGTCTATCTAGGACAGAAAATCAACACATGATACAACATGCAGACTGATCTGAATTGCATTGAAATGTACTGCATAAAGATCACTTTAGGGACGACTTATTTCAATTAAAATTCGGGTATTAAAACGTGTCTACATCAGTATTAGTTATTAACTGCGGCTCATCTTCTATTAAATATGCACTCGTTTCAGAACGTAGCGAAGATCGTATTTTTGGTTTAGCAGAAAATTTAGGTTCTGCTGAAGCACGCATTAAGGGTGTCACTGTTGGTGGCGCGCCACTCGAACTGTCTATTCCACATGCCGATCATGAAAAGGCTTTGGAAACCATTTTAGAACGTCTTTCTCATTATAATCCTCAAGCGATTGGGCACCGTGTCGTACATGGTGGCACATTGACCAAAGCTGAGTTATTAACACCAGAAATCATTGATCGTATTCGTGAAGCGACGCCACTTGCACCACTTCACAACCCTGCTCACCTTGTAGGAATTGACGCGACCATGCGTTTGTTCCCGGAACTTCCACAAGTGGCAGTATTCGATACAGCATTCCACCAAACCATGCCAGCACATGCTTACCGTTATGCCGTACCAAAATTCTTATATACCGAGCATAACGTGCGTCGTTATGGCTTCCACGGTACCAGCCATGCTTATGTGTCTGAACGCGGTTCAGAATTAGCAGGCAGCTTAAAACAAGGCGGCTGGTTAACTGCACATTTAGGTAATGGTAGCTCGACCTGTGCGATCTGGAATGGTCAAAGTGTAGATACTTCAATGGGCTTAACCCCGCTTGAAGGCATTGTTATGGGTACCCGTAGTGGTGATGTCGATCCAAGTTTGCATAGCTTCTTGGCTGCCAACTTGGGCTGGGATGTCTATAAAATTGACAAGATGCTGAACAAAGAAAGCGGCTTGCTCGGTTTATCAGACAATCTTTCAAACGACATGCGTACATTGATTGAAGCATCAGAACAAGGCAATGAAGATGCAACCCTGGCCATTGAAGTATTCTGCTACCGTTTAGCTAAATCTCTGGCTGCGTTAAGCTGTGGCTTGCCACGTCTGGATGGCCTGTTCTTTACCGGCGGTATTGGCGAAAACTCGGCTTATATCCGTGAAAAGACCATGGCTTACTTACCTCACTTCGGTTTCAACTTAAGCAAAGAACAAAACGATAATTTGAAACGCGGTACAGAAGGTCGTATTGATGCCGGCACAGGCCCTCAAATCTGGGTTATTCCAACCGATGAAGAAGGCCGTATCGCCAAAGAAACAGCACATGTTGTACAAGGCGAGGTGAATCAGTCAGCTGCAAAAAAGCCTGAATGTGAGTCTACGATTGCTTAAGCAATCGTAGTCTACGTATGCTTTCAATAAATCCCTTTATGATTTAGAAAAAATTATGAAAACAATACTTTTGGTTCCCACAGAAATTGGTGTTGGCTTAACGTCTGCATGTCTTGGTTTAATTTATGCACTGGAATGCCAAGGCGTAAAAGCAGGCTTTCTAAAGCCTTTCTCTCAAGAATTACAGCCTGAAGCAGACCGCACCACCGCACTGTATCGTCACCTGTTCAAGCATGAAACCGTTGAACCGATTTCCTATGCGGTGCTGACTGAACGTTTAAAAAATGATGAAAATGACGAGCTGCTTGAAGATGCAGTACGTTTACACCGTGAAATTTCCAAACATCATGATGTCATTATTGTAGAAGGCGTGCTACCAAACGGACGCGATCCTTTTGCGACAGAACTCAATGCCACTCTGGCAAAAGCGCTTGATGCCAAAGTGATTATTGTCAGCAATGCCGACATTAACAACGCAGCAAAAACCGCGGCAAAAGTTGATAACCAGTTACGTTTCTTTGGTGGTGCGACTTGCGAGCGTACTGCAGGCGTATTGTTCATGCGTACCAAAGGCTTGCCGGAAGATTCTGCACAAATTCCTGTTACGCTTGATCCAAACCTGCGTTTAATTAGCGATACCAACCGATTTGTGAGTGCGATTCAAACCACGCACCCAATGATTGGTAAAGACTGTATGCCAGTCATTGGCTTAGTTCCATTTAGCAACACTTTAAGTGTGCCACGCATGTCTGACTTGGCTGTGCATATTTCTGCAGAATGGATTAACCAAGGTGAAGCAGCTCAACGCCGTGTATTACACAGCAGCTTAATTGCATCGAATATTGAACACGAAATGCATAAATTCGTGGCAGGTGAACTCATCATCAGCGGTTCTGATCGTGTTGATGTTTTGCTTGCAAGTAGCTTGGCAAGCAGTAATGGCATTCCACTGGCAGGCTTGGTTTTAACTGAACATCAGGCACCAAGCACTCAAGCTTTAGAATTCTGTCAAACAGCAATCAAAAATGGCTTGCCAATTTTACACACCAAATTGAGCACTTTTGACACAGCACAACAATTGCTGAATTTAAGCAATGAAATTCCGGTAGATGATACCGAGCGTGCTGAGCAGGTGACCCGTTTCGTGGCCAGCCACATCAATGCAGACTGGTTAACGCAGTTAATCAGCGATACACATAAACCACGTTTGTCTCCTTCTGCATTCCGTCATGAACTGGTGCAAAAATCAATTGCAGCGAAAAAGCGCATTGTTCTTCCTGAAGGGGATGAACCACGCACCATTCAGGCCGCAGCAATCTGCCAATCTCGTGGAATTGCCCACTGTATTCTGCTGGCAAAACCTGAAGCTGTGGTTGAAGTAGCAAAAGCACGTGGAATTGAATTACCGCATGATTTAGAAATTCTTGACCCAGACCTGATTCGCGAAAATTATGTCGGAAAAATGGTCGATCTACGTAAAGGCAAACTCAACGAGTTACAAGCGCGTGAACAGCTACAAGACACGGTAGTCCTAGGTACCATGATGCTGGCTCTTGATCAGGTGGATGGCTTGGTGTCTGGCGCAGTACACACGACGGCCAACACGGTTCGTCCTGCATTCCAGTTAATCAAGACTGCACCGGATTACTCACTGGTATCTTCAGTATTCTTTATGCTGTTACCGGATGAAGTCTATGTCTATGGTGACTGTGCGATTAATCCAGATCCAGATGCAGAACAACTGGCTGAAATTGCCATTCAATCTGCAGACTCTGCTAAAGCGTTTGGTATTGACCCGCGCATCGCGATGATTTCTTATTCAACCGGTACTTCAGGTGCAGGGGCAGATGTAGAAAAAGTAGCCAAAGCGACTGAAATTGCCAAGCAACGCCGTCCAGACTTACTGATTGATGGTCCATTGCAATATGACGCAGCTTCGGTTGAAAGCGTAGGTCAGTCTAAAGCACCTGGTTCACCAGTTGCAGGTCGCGCGAATGTATTTATTTTCCCTGACCTCAACACAGGTAACACTACTTATAAAGCAGTACAACGTTCTGCCAATGTGGTGAGTGTTGGTCCAATGTTACAAGGCCTGAACAAACCTGTGAATGACTTGTCACGTGGTGCATTGGTCGATGACATCGTGTTCACGATTGCACTGACTGCCATTCAGTCAGAGCAACAAGCGGCTCAATAATTCGTAAATTAAAGTTTTCCAAACCATCTGATTGAAAAATTGGGTGGTTTTTTTAATTAAAATTATTTTAGATTATAAAAAATTAGAGGAACAGAATGGCTGAATTTTTCCATGTATCACGGACAGATATTTCATTTCTTGAAGAATTTAAATTATTTCCTCATGAAGGTGGTATAAATGCAACTTCCCTTCATATAGCAGAAGAGTTCAATAATCTCAAATCATATTTATATCCCAATGGGATTTCTAGCCATGGGCAAAATTATCTTCAACGCCCTTATCAATCATGTGGTCCAAATAATGCATTTTGTCCAAATAAATTAGTAATTGAAACAACATTTGAGCTCATCAGACAACTAAATTTCCCTCAAAAAAAATCTAGATTTTAATGTTTTTTTGGTTGCACAACTATTGATGATGCAATTCAAATTAAACAAACCACTTTTAATAATCAAGGGAAGATTTATAAAGTATCTTGTGAAAGCTATTCAATATATGACATGAATTTATTAAGACAAGCTGGCAGTGTTATTGGTCTCAAAGTAACTGCAAATAAGTATTGGGGTGGTCAATCTACTGAAAATCCTTTTTGGGAAGTCTTAATGGAATCACCAGTTAAAATTCTTGAAGCAGTGAACTAATAAGGCTTTAAAATTGCGCCAACCACACCGTATGTCCGGCACAGTCGGGATCTTCCGCGACCATCTTTATTACTTCAAAACCATGCTGTTTCAATAAAGCTCGATATTCTTCTTGCGACAAACTGGCATGATAAAGAGCATCGCCAAACAGATCCCCTATCACTTCGCCATGACTTGGCCCACTGGTAAACATCAAAGCCGTACCTGTTTCAGCCAACTTTGAAAACTGAGCAAACATCTTGCGCTGATCATCTTGAGTCAAATGAAAAAAACTGTCCCACGCTAAAATACCCTGAAACTTTTGTCCTAAATCCAGCTGGCGCATGTCTGCCTGAATCCAGTGCTGTTCAGGAAAGTTGTGTGCTGCCATTTCAATCATGACCTCAGAACTATCCACTCCTGCTACAGCATAGCCCTGTTCAATCAGATATGCCGCAACCGGTTTTCCCGAGCCACAACCTAAATCCAGTATTTGAGCATGTTCAGGAATCAGCGAAAGAAAATGATTGAGCCAGGTTTTTTCATACAGAAACTGACCGCGTAATTCCGTCCATGCACGTGCATGTTTTTTATAAATTTTAATAATATTTTTCGCAAACTCAGATTGATCTTTCATAAGCGGTTTTTTCTAAATGTGCCTTTCAATAGTATAGGCAGATTTAGATCGGGATTTGAAGATTTGAAGATTTGAAGATTTGAAGATTTGAAGATTTGAAGATTTGAAGATTTGAAGATTTGAAGATTTGAAGATTTGAAGATTTGAAGATTTGAAGATTTGAAGATTTGAAGATTTGAAGATTTAGAATGTTTTTATTTTGAGAAAATTTAAAGCAAATCAATTAATATTTTAAGTGTCATATTCATCTAAAATGATGATTGCCCTTTGTCATCTTTATGACAGAAATCACTCAAAAAACGACCATTCATTTGTGCTGAAATTTACCATTAAACTTTCGGCCAAAAAGCATTCAAAATACCCACAAAACCTGCTTTTTATCTTATAATTTAGCCCGCTAGCTAACAGCCCGCTCAAGAGATATTTGATATGACAACTATTATCAAGCAAGATGACTTGATCACATCGGTAAAAGATGCGCTTCAGTTCATTTCTTACTATCATCCACAAGACTTCATCCAAGCGATGAGCCGTGCCTATGATCGTGAAGAGAACAAAGCCGCAAAAGATGCTATTGCACAAATCTTAATTAACTCTCGTATGTGTGCAGAAGGTCACCGTCCTATCTGTCAAGATACCGGGATTGTGAACGTATTTCTTGAAGTGGGTTTAGACGTTAAATTTGATTTAACCATGAGCCTGGATGATGCAATCAATGAAGGTGTACGTCAAGGTTACCTGGAAAGCTCTAACGTACTTCGCGCATCAGTTTTAGCGGATCCTGCTTTTGGCCGTAAAAATACCAAAGACAACACGCCTGCGGTCATCCATTACAAACTCGTACCAGGCAACAAAGTCGACATTACTGTTGCTGCCAAGGGCGGTGGTTCAGAAAACAAATCTAAACTTGCCATGTTGAACCCATCTGATTCAATCGTGGACTGGGTACTGAAAACTGTTCCAACCATGGGTGCAGGCTGGTGTCCTCCAGGTATGCTCGGTATCGGTATTGGTGGTACTGCTGAAAAAGCCATGATGCTTGCCAAAGAAGCATTGATGGAAGAGATCAACATGGACGAATTGCTTCGTCGTGGTCCACAAAGCAAAATGGAAGAACTCCGTATCGAGATCTTCGAAAAAGTAAATGCCTTAGGTATTGGCGCTCAAGGTCTTGGCGGCTTAACCACTGTTCTTGATATTAAAATCAAAGATTACCCATGCCATGCTGCGGGTAAACCCGTTGGTATGATTCCGAACTGTGCTGCAACTCGTCACGCACACTTCCAGTTAGACGGTTCAGGTGTTGCGCATATTCAAGCACCTAAACTTGATGACTACCCTGCTGTAACTTGGGATTCTTCATCTTCTAAACGTGTTGACCTGGACAACATTACTCAAGAAGAAATGAACTCTTGGAAACCAGGTGATACTTTATTGCTTAACGGTACCATCTATACCGGTCGTGACGCTGCGCACAAACGTATGGTTGATATGTTGAATAACGGTGAAGAACTTCCTGTAGACCTTAAAGGCAAGTTCATTTACTACGTTGGCCCTGTAGATCCAGTGGGCGACGAAGTGGTTGGCCCTGCTGGTCCGACGACTGCAACACGTATGGACAAATTTACTCGTCAAGTGCTTGAAGCAACTGGCCTGTATGGCATGATTGGTAAAGCTGATCGTGGTCCTGCTGCGGTTGAAGCAATCAAAGACAACAAAGCAACTTACCTGATGGCTGTGGGTGGTGCTGCTTACCTAGTATCTAAAGCAGTACGTGAAGCTGAAGTTGTCGCTTTTGCTGACTTGGGTATGGAAGCAATCTACAAATTCAAAGTTGAAGATATGCCTGTATCTGTAGCGGTTGATGTCAATGGTACATCTATTCACGCGACTGCACCAAAAATCTGGCAAGCAAAAATTGGGAAAATTCCAGTGGTTGATGCTGCTGCGAACTAATTAAATTTTGCTGTAAAAATAGCCGAATCCTTGTATTCGGCTATTTTTTCTCAGATAATCGATAAAATTAAAACTATAAATTTCAAAAACTGGCATTCACTATGTTTATTTATACAAAAAAAATTATCCTAACATTCTGTTTAACAATTACCTTACAGCAAGCTTCTGCGTCACCAGCAAAAATTGAGTCTGTAAAAAAATTATTAACATTAGTAAATATACAAAATGTATTACAAAATGAACTCAATGAAATACAGCCTGTCTTGGATCAGCAAGCTGAAAATATACTCAAACATGAACTCAATAAACCCAAATTAACAACAACAGATGAAGTATTGGCCGTTTTAGAAATCAGCCAAATTCTAAAAACAATCCATAGCCAAGCATTTAAAACACCCGCGATGTTAAATGGAATCGAACAAATTTATGCTCAGACATTTACAGAAGAAGAAATCCAAACTTATATACGCTTTTTAACAACCAATGAGGGGCGTTCTATTCAACAAAAACATGCAAAACTTCAGGTACGTTTGATTCAGAATTCTCGAGAATCCATTCAAGATTTTTTAACCCCTCAAGAAGACAAAAAGTTGAAGGAACAAGTTAATCAAGTAATTCAAGCTCTGCTCAAAAAATAAGAAAGAGCATAGCTCCTTCTTACTCTCCTCCAATTACCAGGTTAAAGGATTCCAAATCTTAAACGGCTGGGTCAGTTGCACATCTTCTGCAGGATCATATTTTGCAGGTTTCAGTTTTTGCGCTTTCTTGCGCTGCTTCCCGGTATTTTGATCTAGAGCAACAAAGTTATAACTTTCGGACTTCAGTTGAGTATAAGCAATTTCATTTAAGCCAGATTTTTCGGGTACCAAGATTAAAGGTCCAGAAACTTCACGACGAGTACTTAAGTTTTCTTCATCATACTTAATGAAATAAGACTGTCCTGCTTGCACAGTAAAATCCAGATATTTTGGCTTTTGGAAATGCTGCACACCCAAAGGCCGACTGGTAGATATGCGATAGGTCCCGACAGGTAGTTCAACCCAATAATAGTGATTATTTAATAAGCTTGGGATACGTTCACTATTAATAAATAAACTGGATGCCACAATTTCCTGACGGTTCCATTTACTGTCAGGACGATATAGATACACTATAGCTGCCTGATCATTTTGCGCCTGTACCGGCTGAAAGCGCTGTCCTAATTTTTGATTGACCCAAGCACCAATGGTAAACATACCAAAACGATATTGCTCCAGCATACCCGGCTCATGTTCGGTATCTACAGGTTTTAAGGTTGATGTAGCTTGAGTATGCTCCATAGCAGATTTGCCATGACATCCCAATAAAATAAAGCTTGCACAGACTGCAATACAGACTCCACGCATGATTTTCCCTCACTGCGTATTTTTTATTTTTGTACTCAATTGAAAATTCATTCTTCGCTTATTGATCGCGACATTGATCTGAGTTAGTTGATCTTATTTAGGCGTCCACGCCTAATCATTGAGATTAACATTGCGTTTTATTTTTGGAAATAAAAAACGTGCGAAAACACCAGTTTTCCGCACGTTTCTGACGAATAGCGAGTTAAGCAGATTTAGAATTTACCACTTTTAAATCTACTTTAGAGGCATTTTCAGTCTCTGATTTGGGCTGACGCTCTGCTTTTAATACCGGTTTGGCTTCACCAGAAATCACTGCATCACTCACAATTACCGTCCCGATATCGCTACGGCTTGGTAAATCATACATGGTTTCAAGTAACGAGTTTTCCAGAATTGAACGCAGGCCACGCGCACCCGTATTACGCTCCAATGCTTTTTTGGCAACGGCACGCAGTGCTGAATCTTCAAATACCAGATCAACATTTTCCATATCAAATAAATATTGATATTGACGGGTTAAGGCATTTTTAGGTTCAGTCAGAATCTGCATCAAGGCTTCTTCATCCAGTTCATCCAAAGTTGCAATGACCGGTAAACGACCAATAAATTCTGGAATCAAACCAAATTTCACCAGGTCGGTCGCCTCAACTTGACGGAACAAATCAGATAATTTTTGAGTATCATCTTTGTTCTTCACTTCTGCCGTGAAACCAATACCGCCTTTTTCCTGACGCTGTTGCACGATCTTCTCTAGACCTGAGAAAGCACCGCCACAGATAAACAGGATATTTGAGGTATCAATTTGAATGAACTCTTGTTGCGGGTGCTTACGACCACCTTGAGGTGGAATTGAAGCAACCGTACCTTCAATCATTTTCAGTAAAGCTTGCTGAACACCCTCACCCGATACATCCCGGGTAATCGACGGGTTTTCAGACTTGCGGGTAATCTTGTCGATCTCGTCGATATAGATAATACCCTTTTGCGCTTTCTCTACATCATAGTCGGCTTTTTGCAAAAGCTTCTGTACGATGTTTTCAACATCTTCCCCTACATAACCGGCTTCGGTCAGTGTAGTGGCGTCTGCCATGGCAAATGGAACATCCAACAAACGCGCTAAAGTTTGTGCCAGTAAAGTTTTACCTGAACCTGTTGGCCCGACCAAAAGAATATTACTTTTTGCGAGTTCAACAGCATCTTCAGGCTTATGGCCTGAATGAGTGACTTTTAGGCGTTTGTAATGGTTATATACTGCAACTGAAAGCGTTTTCTTAGCCACATCCTGACCAATCACATATTGATCAAGTGCAGCACGAATTTCGTGTGGCTTTGGCAAAGGCTTACTTGCCCAATCACCAGATTCAACTTGCTGACTGGTTTGGACTAAATCTAAGCATACGTCCACACACTCATTACAGATGTAAGCGTCCTCACCTGCAATCAGTTTCCCGACTTCAGACTGCGTTTTACCGCAAAATGAACAATGCTTTTGTCCTTGAGGATGGTCGGACATATTCACTCCAATATAAAAATCTGAAAATTATGGACGTTTACTTAACACTTCATCCACGAGACCGTACTCTTTAGCAGCCTGTGCTGTCATAAAGTTGTCACGGTCAGTATCTCTGGCAACAGTTTCATAGTCTTGACCACTATGCTCTGCCATTAAACGGTTTAAACGTTCTTTAATGAATAGAATTTCACGTGCGTGAATTTCAATATCTGATGCTTGACCACGGAAACCACCAAGCGGCTGGTGAATCATCACACGTGCATTTTCCAAGCAATAACGTTTACCCTTAGCACCTGCATTCAGCAGGAATGCACCCATCGATGCTGCCTGCCCCATACAATAAGTCACCACATCAGGTTTAATAAACTGCATGGTGTCATAAATGGCCATACCCGCAGTCACTGAACCACCTGGTGAATTAATATAGAGATGTATATCTTTATCTGGGTTCTCTGCTTCTAAAAACAACATTTGCGCAACAATTAAATTTGCCATGTTGTCTTCAACTTCACCGGTCAAAAAGATAACGCGTTCACGCAAAAGACGTGAAAAAATATCGAAAGAACGCTCACCACGAGAAGACTGTTCTACCACCACTGGTACTAAAGCGTTATCAATTGTTGGAACATACATACGTTATTTATTCCTAAATTCTTGTTACTCAACTCATAGTCACAATATGAGGGATAATTGCCGAAAATGCAAAATATTCCCAATTAAATAACAGATATTTTTTATATAAGCATTGTGAATTTAGTAGAGGTTCAACAGGGTTTGTTGACAATTCGTCTATGTTTGCGACTACGAGTATTTTTTAGGCAATACAAGGCGTGAAATACGAAATTTAGTCATTCTAAACGAGTAGTTCACAACGCAAACCATTTATGAAATGTCAACAGACCCTATAAGTCTGTAAATAAAAAAGGCGCATGATGCGCCTTTTTTTAATCAGCTAAACTTAGCCTTGTTGACGAGCTTGTTGCTCTTTCAATAAGTCTTCGTAGCTTACTTTAGTGTCAGTCACTTTAGCAGATGCCAAGATGTGATCAACAACTTGATCTTCTAGAACAACAGCTTCTATTTGAGCACGTTGCTGTTTGTCATTTTTGAAGTATTCAATCACTTCAGTTGGATCTTCATAAGAAGAAGCCATGTCTTCGATGTAAGCCTCAACGCGAGCTGCATCTACTTCGATTTTAGATTCAGCCAATACTTTGCTTACAAGCACGCCTAATTTAACTGCTTTTTCAGCTTGTTCTTTGAACAATTCATCTGGAAGCATGCTTGAATCAAATGCTTTAGCGCCTTGAGCACCAAACTGTTGAGTGAACTGTTGGATCATTTGTTGACGTTGGCGGTCAATTTCTTGAGACAACATAGCTTCAGGAATTTGAACTTCGTTTGCAGCTACAAGCGCATCAAAAGTTGCACCTTTTACCTGGTTACGAAGACCATTTTTCACTTCACGTTCCATGTTTTTACGAACGTCAGCTTTTAATTTTTCAACGCCTTCTTCTTCAGTTAGACCGAAAATTTTAAGGAATTCAGCATCAATTTCTGGAAGTTTTTGTTTTTCAACTAATTTCACAGTGATTTTGAATTGAGCAGCTTTACCCGCTAAGTTTTCAGCTTGGTAGTCAGCAGGGAAAGTAACATCAATTACTTTCTCTTCGCCTTTCTTCATACCAACAATGCCGTCTTCGAAGCCAGGGATCATACGACCTGAACCTAAAACAAGCTTGAAGTCTTCAGCAGCGCCGCCTTCAAATTTCTCGCCGTCCACAGTACCTTCGAAATCGAAAGTCACTTGCATGTCTTTTTTAGCCATGCCTTTAGTTTCAGTCCAAGAAGCACGTTGCTTTTGAAGGTTTTCGATCATTTGATCAACGTCTTTGTCGTTCACTTCAGTTGCTTTACGCTCAACTGCCAGACCGTCAAATTTAACTTCAACTTCTGGATAAACTTCTACAGTTGCTTCATAAACAAGAGCGTCTTCTTTGTTTTCAACTTTTTCAATGTTTGGCATGCCAACAGCATTGATTTTCTCTTGTTGAATTGCTTCAAATACTGTGTCACGAATTACATCGTTCACAACTTCTTGATAAATGCTTGCGCCATATTCACGACGTACCACATTTAAAGGCACCTTACCTGGACGGAAGCCGTTGATCTTCACAGTTTTAGCAGTGCGTTTTAAACGAGCTTCAAATTGCTCGTTCACACGGCTCGTCGGTACAGATACATTTAAACGACGGGCAACGCCCGAAACCGCTTCAGAAGTTACTTGCATGGCTTCCTCGATATAGAAATAGTAATTGCAATTTTGAAAGTGCCACATTATATGACAACATTGAAAGATATACAAAACAGGATGGCTTAACCATGTAATTTTACGCTTTTTAGATAAAATTCTGGCTTTATTGTTCTTTCATCCCATCTTTTTAAAGATAACACCTTGCCGAATTTGTTCGTATTGCATTTGTGTGGTCTATTCTTCTCATTATTTTACCCGCTTCTCTTTTGGATGCTTATTCATAAATAGGGTTTTGTCCCCTATTTCTGCAACATCTCTCTATAAATACGACATCAGCTTAAATTATTTATCATGTTTTAAAAAATACGCTTTTCACGAGATGAAATATGCGTGGGTAAAATGCAAGAATTTGTTCTATCTCTGCGCTGAAAATGTTAAAAATTGATATCAATATTCACAATTAATAATACTTTCTTGATCGTTTTATTAATTAATAATAATTATCAATAACTTAATTAAATATTAATACATCATACCATCCATATAAACACTTAATTATTTACTTTTAATCGTCAATTCCAATTCAACTTAATAGTGATGTAAAATAAGAATCATTATTATTCTCATACATTTTCACAATACCATATTGAGTTAAAAATGGCCTTCATTAAAACACGCAAAAAAATCGTATCTTCTGCGATTGTGTCATCACTTTCAATGATGGCAGCTAATGCAATTGCACAAGATCAGGTTGCTCAGCTTGACACTATTCATGCTCAAGCGGAAGCAGAAACAACTCAAGGTTTAAAAGTAGATAAATCTGCAAACTCCAAGTTCGTTGCTCCTTTGCTTGATACGCCTAAATCAGTTTCTGTTATTTCTAAACAGCTGATTGCAGATACTCAAGTGACAACTTTAAGCGATGCTTTGCGTACAGTACCGGGGATTACTCTAGGTGCTGGTGAAGGTGGTAACCCGAATGGTGACCGTCCATTTATTCGTGGTTATAACTCTGAAAGCTCGATGTATATAGACGGTGTACGCAATGCGACATCGCAAAACCGTGAAATGTTTGCAGTAGAACAGGTTGAAGTGACCAAAGGTTCTGCATCTGCAATGGGTGGTGCAGGTACTACTGGCGGTAGCATCAACATGATTTCTAAAGTTGCTAAAAAAGGTGACTCATTAGAAGGTTCTATTGGTGCAGGTACCGATAATTACCAACGTATTACCCTAGATGGCAACAAAGATTTTGGTAACGGTATTGCTGCTCGTGTTGCAGTGATGGGCCATCACAATGAAAAAGCCGGTCAGGCAGATGGTACTGAATACAAACGTGCCGGGATTGCACCAAGCATTAGCTTTGGTTTAGACACCCCTACCCGTGCAACTTTAAGCTATTACTACTTAAAGACAGATGATATTCCGGATTCTGGTATTCCTTATAACAACCCTTTCGGTGCGCCAAGTGCCGGGGCGACTGATTACCGACCATTAAATGGAAATGGTAAGCCTATCGATGTGAAACAGGGTAAATATTACGGCTGGAAAGACCGTGATTTCCAGAAACAGGAAAACCAGTCTGCTACGATTAAACTTGAACATGACCTGACTGACAATCTAACCATTTCAAATACCGCTGTTTATAGCAATTCTAAAAATGATTATCTATGGACTAATCCGGATGATTCTCAGGGTAATTTCTATAACAAAGCTGGTTTTACAAATGAATTAATAGGTAACGTTTGGGCACGTACCAACTCACGTGTAGCTGATACCGATACCTTTACTGACCAGCTGGCTTTAACCGGCAAGTTTAATACGGGTGCCTTACAGCATAGCTTTAACCTGGGTGCAGAGTACTCAGATCAGGAAACTGACCGTACCCAATACATTATTGATGGTCTAAACGCGACAGGTAATGCACATAATGCCTGTAATGCTACTGATATTGCTTCGGGCTGGTGTACTTCAGTACAAAACCCAAACCGAGGCCCATGGAACGGCTCTATTAGCACAGAGGGGGCTGATCAGTACAATATTCAAAGTAAATCAACATCGGTTTATTTCTTGGATAATATTGAATTCAATCCACAATGGATTTTAGATTTGGGTGTACGTTGGGACAAATTTGATACCCAGCAAACCATGATTGCAGGTAGTAAAAATACTGTTGTTCCCCCAGGCACTGTACGCAAAGCAGAAAATGACAATAATTTCTTCAACTATCAAGCCGGCATTACTTACAAACCTGTAGAAAATGGCTCTATTTATGCAAGCTATGCGACTTCAGCGAATCCGGTCGGTGTTGATGGAGGTGATGGTTCTGAATCATTCAGCAATCAAAGCGGCTCTACTAGCCTAGAACAGGCAAATTACCTCAACAATCTAAAACCTGAAGAAGTCCGCACTATGGAGTTAGGCACCAAGTGGGATATTCTGAATGACAAGCTGAACTTAACTGCCGCGATTTTCCGTACCGAAAAAACCAATACCCGTGCAGTAGATTCTGATGGCTTCACGCGTAATATTGGTGAAACTCGTGTCGATGGTCTTGAGCTTGGTGCAAACGGTAACATCACGGATAAATGGGCAGTTTCTGCGGGTTATACTTATTTAGATAGTGAATTGGTTGATGATGGTGCTGGTACAAATGATGGCAAACAAGTTCAAAACGTTGCGAAAAACAGCGCAACCCTTTGGACAACTTATCAAGTATTACCACAGTTAACACTGGGTGGTGGTGCAACTGCAATGGATAAAGTCTACGGTAATGCTGCTAATACCAAGTTTGTTCCAGGTTATGTACGTTACGATGCTATGGCACGTTATAACGTCAACAAAAACGTTGATTTACAACTTAACCTAAACAACTTGTCTGACGAACGCTATTTCACTAAAGCTTATGCATCTCACTATGCCACTGAAGCGGAAGGCCGTAGCGCAGTATTGTCTCTAAACTTCAAATACTAAAATCGACTTTAAAAATCCCATAATTTATTTATGGGGTTTGATTTAAAATAGCCTCATAATGAGGCTATTTTTATAGCTAAAAGAATTCATCCTTCCAAAGGTATATTGCCGTGATCCATCATATTCCTAACGTCCTGAGCAAAGAACAAGTCCAATATTTCCGTGAAGAAATGAATAAAATTGAATGGGTCAATGGTAAGGTCACAGCCGGCACGTTTTCGGCAACTGTTAAACAAAACCAGCAACTGCCTGAAGATCATCCCCTCACTCACCATTTAAGTACCATTATTCTAGAGTCATTGGGGCAACATCCGCTATTTTTATCTGCGGCCATTCCGCTCGATATTATTCCACCGCTGTTTAACCGTTATGAAAACAATGAAGCTTTTGGTTTTCATGTCGATAATTCAATTCGCCGGATCCGTGGCAGTAATGAGCGCCTGCGTACAGACTTGTCCTGCACAGTTTTTTTGAGTGAACCAGAGGAATATGAAGGCGGTGACTTGGTGGTAGAAGATACCTATGGTTACCATGAGGTTAAACTGCCTGCAGGCGATATGATTCTCTACCCTTCCACCAGTGTGCATGAAGTCACGCCAGTGACCTCCGGCTGCCGTCTCGCTTCATTCTTTTGGGTACAAAGCATGATTCGTGATGATGCAGAACGCCACATGCTGTTTAACCTAGACCAGTCCATTCAGAACTTGCGTATGCAATTAGGCGATCAGCATCAAGAAGTCATCAAGCTGACCAATCTTTATCATAATTTAATGCGCAAATGGGCTGAACTCTGATTTTTTAAAGCCATAAAAAATGAATAGCTTAAATGCAGAATTGCGGCTGATATGGGTTTAATTTCGTAAAAAACCCAGCAGTAGAGTTAAGCATTTCATTGTGAGCCAGTAAAAAATCACAGCATAATCATCATTCTTGTTCATTAGCGCACTGGATTAAGCACATCCATTGCGCTTTTTTAAGCAACATTTCAAATAAAGCCTGACAATCTCATACAAACTTATTGCAAATAATAATAATTATCATTAATATTTACACCATTGTTACAACCCATAACAATATGTTCACTTTTAGTTCCAGATTACTGACCTCAAAAGTTGCAAAACAGTATTGGAATTCTGTCATATACGAAACCAGAGATTACCGACCATGGCACAAATCAAAAGCCGTAAACACCACAGAAACGCTCAACTGGTTGCATTAGCGGCATCGTTCCCGCTTATGACTCATGCAGCAACCAGCAATGGTGTAACCCAGCTGCCAACCATTACCGTGGAATCTAAAGCGGAAAATAAATATAAAGCCGATAGCCTCAGTTCCCAAAAATATACTCAGCCGCTGGTCGATACCCCGCAAACCATTTCAGTGATTAAAAAAGAATTATTAAAAGAACAAGGTGCAACGTCTTTGGTTGAAGCCTTAAGAAACACACCGGGAATTACCCTGCAACTGGGTGAAAATGGTAATACCAGTGCCGGCGATGCCTTTCAAATGCGCGGTTTTTCTACGCAAACCTCGACCTATGTCGATGGTATCCGTGATTTAGGTGCAGTCACCCGTGATGTCTTTAACGTGGAACAGATTGAAGTGGTCAAAGGCCCTTCTGGTGCGGAAGCCGGTCGTGGTGCAGCATCAGGGTATATCAACCTGGCCAGCAAACTGCCACAGACTGAAAATAGCCGTGAAGTTTCTGCCACTTACAATACTGCAGAACATGCCCGCCTGACTACTGATATCAATCAGGTGATTAATGATGGCATTGCAATTCGCTTAAATGCCATGGGACAGGACGGCGGCGTTGAAGGCCGCGATTATATTGAAAATAACAGCTGGGCGATTGCACCCTCGATTGCCTTTGGCCTAGATAGCGATACCCGCCTGTATCTATATTCACAGCATATTCGTCAACGCAATATTCCGGATGGCGGTATTCCGACCATTGGCATGACAGGTTTCTACAATGCCGATTCAGCTTTAGCCATAGCACCTAAAGTCAACCGTGAGAATTATTATGGCCACGTCGATGACCATGAAGATGTCGATGCAGACATGTACACGGCAAAAATTGAAAGTGATCTGGCTGAAAACGTCAAACTGACCAACATCACCCGTTTGGGTAAAACCAGTATGAACCGTGTTTTAACCGGGATCAATACCGGTTCAGCAGGTTTAAGAACCAATGGTTCAACTGATCCAAAAGACTGGGAAGTTAACCGTTCACGTCAGGGTGTCGATCAGGAAAATAAGATTCTGGCTAACCAAACGACTTTGAACCTGAATTTAACAACCGGTGCGATTGAGCATGATGTGGTTGCCGGTCTGGAATTCTTAAAAGAACAGCAACATACAAAAACTATGGCTACGCAAATGCCGGGTCAAGCGACGGTCGCAACCTCTTGGGCAAATCTTTATGATCCAGATCGCAATGAAGCAATGCCCGGCCTGATGTATAACGGGGGCTATACCCATGGTGAAACCGATACAGCTGCCGCCTATTTATTCGATACGCTTAAATTTGGCGAACGCTTCCAGCTGAATGGCGGGGTGCGGGTCGATTATTACGACACTGAATATGATGCTTTGACCTTGCCATCGGGTAGCAGCAGCTTGGTTCCATCCAGTTTTGGTGCCCATGACACCTTGGTCAGCTGGAAACTGGGAGGCTTATTTAAACCTACAGTTAAAAGTGGCGTATATGCTTCTTATGCCAAATCCCTGACCCCTCCGGGAAGTGCCAACTTTAGCCTTTCAGCAGATGGAATTAATAGTGCTGCTGCAAAACCGCAAGAAACCCATCACTATGAAATTGGCACCAAGTGGGATGTGTTGAATGATCAACTGGCACTCAATGCTGCTGCTTATTACACTGAAAATGAAAACCAGTTTACTCAGGATGCGATTACCCAAGAATCCATTCAACAAGGTAAAACGACCGTAAAAGGGGTTGAACTGAGTGCTGTGGGTAAAATCACGGATGCATGGAATGTATCTGCCGGGGTTGCGCACATGAAAACTGAACAAGAAGACCAGCTCAGCGTGAATGCAACCACAGGCGCAATTACCCGAACCAACAATGTGCGCTGGTCACCGGAATGGACAGCAAGCTTATGGTCGACCTATGATGTTGCCGGCTTTAAACTGGGTCTAGGCGCACGTTATGTTGATGAGCAAAAACGTGTGATTACCGACAGCACGGCAGCGGCGAATATGCCTAACATTCCAGGCTATGTGGTATTTGATGCTATGGCGGGTTATAACCTGAATAAAAATGCCTCGGTCAACTTGAATGTCTATAACCTGGCAGATAAGGAATACATCAGTACCTTGAACAATGGTGGTGGCCGTGTGATTTTAGGACAACCGCGTTCAGCAGCTTTAACCTTTAACTATAAGTTTTAAGCCATTCGCTAAGTCTTAGCAGATTGAGTATAAATGTGTAGTGCGTTAGATTTATAGTGACTGTTGACGCCTCGTGTATGAAATAGCAACTGTACCTAATGCACTACATGATTTATTTTTGAGTCCAATTAACTTTAGGGATGCAGATCAAGCTGATGATGTTACATATTCCTGAAATTCTGAGCAAACAGCAGGTTGCCGAGCTACGACAACAATTAGATAACAGTCAGGCCTGGATTCAGGGTCAGCACAGCGCCGGCTTTCAGGCTCAAAAAATTAAAAATAATCTACAGATTGATCCCAACAGCATTGCTTACCAATCCTTTGCGGCCAAAATTCTTCAGGCCTTACAACACAACATCCTGCTCAAATCTGCGGCATTGCCCAAGCATATTCTTCCGCCGTTATTTAACTGCTATCAGGATCAGGGGCATTATGGCAATCATGTCGATAATGCCGTGCAATATTCCGGCAGCATCGGACATGCCATTCGGACTGACGTTTCCATCACCGTGTTTTTATCTGAACCTGATGAATATGCAGGCGGTGAACTGATTGTAGAAGACAATTATGGCAGCCATGAAGTCAAGCTCGATGCGGGAGATGCCATACTCTACCCGGCGACCAGCTTACATCGGGTGGAACCGGTGACCCAAGGCAAGCGGATTGCGGCATGCACCTGGATACAGAGCATGGTCAAAGATGACTGGCAGCGCAGTATGCTGTTTAACCTGGATATGAACATTATTAAATTACGCCAGCAGATTGGCGATAACGAAGAAATTCTGGGTTTGACCAGTCACTATCATAATTTATTACGCCAATGGGGAGACCTATGAAAACCGTTGCTCCCCTCTCGCAGATTCCGCCCTATTTACAAACTATTGCCGATTATGAAATTGAAGCACAAAAGCATCTTTCCGACATGGTGTGGCAGTACTTGCAAGGCGGCTCTATGGATGAGGTCAGTGTTCGCGACAATCTGGATCAGTTTCAACAGATTCACTTATTGCCCCGAATGCTCAAAAACCTGACTCAAGGTCATACCCACTGTAAAATTTTAGGGCAGGAATATCCGCACCCGATTTTTCTGGCCCCGATTGGACACCAGCAACAGTTCCATCCTGAAGCTGAAGCAGCAACCGCACTGGCAGCAGAAGTGCTGGGTAGTAATATGGTACTCAGTACCTTTAGCAATACCGACATGCGCCAGCTAAAACAGGACAATCCATACAAATGGTTTCAGCTGTACTGGCAAGGTGACCGGGAAAAATCGCTGGCGCTGGTGAAACTGGCCGAACAGCACAATTTTAAAGCCCTGGTGATTACCGTGGATTCACCGCATACCGGCATCCGTGACCGTGAACGTCGGGTATTCTTTCATTTACCTGAAGGCATGCAGCATCCGCATACACCGGCGCATATTCCCTTGCCTGAATTGCAGGAAGGAGATCACCCCGTATTTAATGGCTTGATGAAAATTGCGCCTACCTGGGAAGATATTGCCTGGCTGGTTCAGCACACCTCACTACCGGTCATTTTAAAAGGGATCGTCAATCCGCAGGATGCTTTGCTGGCCATACAGCACGGCGTACAAGGCCTGATTGTATCCAATCATGGTGGTCGTGTGTTAGATACTTGCATTCCTCCACTCACCGTATTGCAGCTGATTAAAAAAGTAGTGCCGGCCGATTTTCCGCTGTTATACGATGGCGGGATTCGCCGTGGTTCAGATGTATTTAAAGCTATTGCGCTAGGCGCTTCCGCGGTTTTCATCGGTCGTCCTTATATTTATGGGCTGGCAACTGCGGGGGCATTAGGTGTGGCGCATGTGATTAAAATATTGAAGGAAGAATTTGAAATTACCATGGCATTAATGGGAACAGCCACGCTAAAAGACATCAACAATGATTATATTTTCCACAATAAATAAGATTGGTGAAAAATATTTTCTTAAGTTAGCCCCTAAATGCAAAAATAGAAAAATATTTTCGGAATAAATGAATTAATATTAAGTTATAGATTTACAAGTGCTACGGTAAAACTAAATCATAATAATGCATTGGTTTTATTACAACTTTCGACTAATGTCTTCCAGTGTCAGACTTGTAAATTGCTAGAATAGACACAATCTATATAAGTAACAGGTTGCCGTTATCCACGACTTTAAGCAACCCATGTTACACAAGGAGTTACCTCATGATGTTGGCTGATCCAAGTAAAAAATATCGTCGCATGTATCAACGTGTCGACTTGCCAGACCGTCAATGGCCGAATAATGAAATTACCAAAGCGCCAATCTGGATGAGCACCGACCTTCGTGACGGTAACCAAGCCATTTTTGAACCGATGGATATGGATCAAAAATTCAAGATGTTCCAGATGTTGGTGAAAATCGGTTTCAAGCACATTGAAATTGGTTTCCCTTCTGCATCGCAAATTGATTTTGACTTTACCCGCAAATTGATTGAAGAAAACCATATTCCGGATGATGTTTACATCGAAGTGTTGGTGCAGGCACGTGATCATTTGATCCAGCGTACTTTCGAATCATTGGTCGGTGCAAAACGTGCCATCGTGCATATCTACAACTCAAACTCTCCAACTTTCCGTCAAAAAGTCTTGAATGTGGATGTGGAAGGTGCACGTCAGTTAGCGATTAATGCTGCACAAAAAGTGAAACAATATGCAGCGCAATATCCTGAAACTGAATTTATTTTTCAGTACAGCCCGGAATGTTTCTCTGCAACTGAATTGGAAGTGGCAAAAGCAGCCTGTGATGCAGTGACTGAAATCTGGGAAGCCTCTCCTGAGAATAAAGTGATTTTGAACTTGCCAGCCACTGTTGAAGTTTCAGGTCCAAACGTTTATGCCGACCAGGTAGAATGGATGCACCGCAACATTCAGCGTCGTGATGGCGTGATCATTTCTGTACACTGCCATAATGACCGTGGCTGCGGTATTGCAGCATCAGAATTGGCGATTATGGCCGGTGCTGACCGTGTTGAAGGTTGTGTGTTTGGTAATGGTGAACGTACCGGTAACGTCGATGTTGCAGCTATTGCCTTGAACATGTATACCCAAGGTGTGGCACCTCACTTGGATTTCTCCAACATCAACGAAATTATTGCCACTGTTGAAGAATGTACAGGCTTGCCAGTGCACCCTCGCCATCCATATGCCGGCGACTTGGTGTTCACCGCATTCTCCGGTTCGCATCAGGATGCCATCAAAAAAGGTTTTGAATTTCAGAAAAACGAAGAAATCTGGGATATGCCGTACTTGCCAATTGACCCTAAAGACTTGGGCCGTGACTATGATGCGGTGATTCGCGTTAACTCACAGTCAGGTAAAGGCGGTATTTCTTACTTGTTGGAATCGAACTACAACGTGGTGTTGCCGCGTCGCTTACAGATTGAGTTTTCGCAAGTGGTTCAACAGGTGACTGACGAGCAAGCCAAAGAAGTTTCTGCACAAGACATCTGGACCTTGTTCAAAGACACTTATGTAGCAGCGAAAGATGCTCATTACTCGGCCAAAAACTACAAATTATCAGATGAAAATGGCAATCAGGTCATTGAGTTGGATATTGAAGTAAACGGCGAAGTTCAACACTTGCGTGGTGAAGGTAACGGTCCGATTTCTGCAATCTTGAATGCATTACAGTTGCCAATTGACGTGTTGAACTATGAAGAACGCAGTATTGGTTCTGGTGCAAATGCCAAAGCATTGGCCTTGGTTGAGCTTCAGGTCAAAGGTACCGGTAAATCAGCCTTTGGTGCCGGAGTGCATGACAACATTGTGACCTCATCTATCGAAGCGATTATTGCCTGCACCAACCGCTTGATTGAACAAGGTGTATTAAGTACCGATCAGGTGATTGCTGCTGCGGTATAAGTATTAGCAATAATATTTAGCATTAAAATGACTTTAGAAGGATACCCGCTAGTGGTATCCTTTTATTTATTGATCCTAAAGATTTAAGGCGAAAATTTCCTGTGTCTTTTCCAGCTGATTCAGTGGGCTTAGTTACCCCGCAAAAGTTTATTTTTGAAGAGCCGTTAGAGCTCGAATGTGATCGAATTCTTCCACGTTTTGAGCTCATGGTCGAAACTTATGGCGAACTCAATGCCGACAAATCCAATGCAATTCTGATTTGTCATGCGCTTTCAGGCCATCACCATGCGGCAGGTTATCATCATGAAGATGACCGCAAACCCGGTTGGTGGGATGCATGCATTGGACCAGGCAAAGCAATTGATACTTCTAAATTCTTTGTGGTTGCACTAAATAATATTGGCGGTTGCAGTGGTTCGACCGGCCCGATTTCGCCGAATCCGGAAAATGACAACCGTCCTTATGGACCGGATTTCCCACTCGTCACCGTGCGTGACTGGGTCAAAACCCAGGCCCTGCTCTCTGACCGTATGGGCATTGATGTTTGGTATGCCATTATTGGCGGTTCTCTGGGCGGCATGCAGGCTTTGCAATGGTCGGTGGATTATCCGGACCGTTTAAAAAAATGCGTCATTATTGCCAGTGCACCGAAACTATCGGCACAGAATATTGCCTTTAATGAAGTGGCGCGTCAGTCCATTTTGTCTGATCCCGACTTCCATAATGGCCGTTATCTGGAAAATGACAGCTATCCGAAACGTGGCCTGATTTTGGCACGTATGGTCGGTCATATTACCTACCTCTCTGAAGAAGCCATGAAACAGAAATTTGGCCGTGACTTGAAATCGGGCAAATTTATGTACGGTTTTGACGTTGAGTTCCAGGTGGAAAGCTATTTGCGTTATCAAGGCGAACAGTTCAGCCGTAACTTTGATGCCAATACCTACCTGATTATGACCAAGGCGCTGGACTACTTTGACCCATCACGCGAGTATGAGCAGTCATTGAAAAAAGCCATGGCAAATACCCAATGTAAATTTCTGGTGGTTTCATTTACTACCGACTGGCGTTTTACTCCGCAGCGTTCACAAGAAATTGTCGATGCACTGATCAGCAACCATAAACCGGTAAGCTATGTCGATATTGATGCCGAACAGGGTCACGACTCGTTCCTGTTCCCGATTCCGCTTTACGTTAAATCATTACGTGCATTTTTAGGTGGTGTAGAACACCTCGAAGCCACACCTAAGGAGACTGTGTAATGCGTATCGATCATCAACTGGCAGAAACATGGATTAAACCAGATTCCAGCGTACTGGATTTAGGCTGTGGCGATGGTGAACTGCTGGCACATATGAGCAAAAAGCACAATATTCGTGCATATGGCCTAGAAATTGATCAGGAAAAGATTGCAATTGCAGTCAGTCGAGGGTTAAATATTATCCAACAAGACTTGAACCTCGGTTTAAGCCGCTTTGCAGACCAGTCCTTCGACTATGTGGTGATGGCACAGGCTTTGCAGGCTGTAGATGCACCGGACGTATTATTGCGTGATATGGTGCGTGTGGGGAAACAGGCAATTATCACCTTTCCTAACTTTGCGCATTGGAAGACCCGTTCTTTCTTGGCATTAAAAGGGATGATGCCTGTTTCAGAAGCATTACCGTATATGTGGTATAACACGCCAAATATTCATTTATGTACTTTCCGTGATTTTGAAGCACTTTGTGCCGAAAACGATATCCGGATTATTAATCGACTCGCCGTGAATGGGGATCAGCAAGGTAGTTTACTCAGTAAACATATCCCGAATCTGTTTGGTGAAGTCGCTATTTATCGAGTGAGCGCACTATGAAAAAAATATTATTAAGCACACTATTCGTTGGACTGTTTAGCATTCAAGCCCATGCAGAATATGTTGCACCTACAGCTTCGGTTTCAAGCCAGGCTGCGCAGTATTCTGTTATGGATATCAACAACCTGACCAAAGCCGCTAAAGCCGGTCAACCCGCTGCACAATTTTATCTTGGTACCAAATATCAATACGGCAAGGATGTTCAGAGAGATGAGCAGCAAGCCTTTACCTGGTACAAAGCCGCTGCGGACAATGGCTTGACCGCCGCCCAGCTGAATGTGGGTCGTATGCTGGCGGATGGTATTGGCACCAAAAAAGATGAAGCTTTGGCACGTAAATATTTTGAAAAAGCAGCAAGCCGTGGCGATAACCGTGCCAGCTTCAATCTAGCCAGGATGGAAGAGCAAAAGAAAAACTATGTTGGTGCATACCAGTGGTATGAATTGTCTACCCGTGACGGCATGCTCGACAATAAAGTTATTTCCCTTTCTGAAGGCAAAAAAACCGCTTTGGCTGCCAACTTGAGCCAAGAACAGATTCGTCAGGCACGTGACCGTGCGGACAAGTGGATTCAGGCACAGTAATTCTGCCTGATTCTAAAAAGCACCTGCGGGTGCTTTTTTATGCACAGGATGATTTGAGCCGAAGCATTTTAATAAAGCGCAAACCGCCAAACTCACAGACATCTGAAATACATTCAAAACCAAATTTTTTATACACAGCAACAGCATTACAACTCGAATTTACACTCACTTGCTGAGGGTTGCCATCTTCCAGACTTTGCAGCAGATAATTCCATAATAATCGTCCAATCCCCTGCCCCTGATAAGCCTGATCTACAAAAAAATGAACGAGATGCGTTGGTTCTCTATAAGCGATTACACTAATTATTTTGCTTGCTCTTTCATAAACAAAATAATGGACTTTTGTTTGTTGTAATAACCGTTCTAAAGCAGACTGGCTAAATTTCTGCTCGCCTTCTGCATGAATAGCAAAGTCAGAAATATAGGGCTGAATCAGCTGCTGTATGTCTACACTATCTGACAACTCGGCAATTCTAATCACAATTTATTTCCTTAATTTTCTTATTATTTAATTCAAACTTACAATCAGCAGCGCTGAAGCAAATTAGGAACTAAAAATCCGTTAAAATAACACTATATTTATTGATACAAAGAGCACAACAATGGCGTCTCAAGACTGGTTATCTCAAGGAACCCTCGTTCTTGCAAGCAACAACAAAGGTAAAATTGCCGAATTTGAAAAAATGTTTGCAGAACTCAATCTTCCTGTTGAAGTCATTCCACAAGGCAAACTGAATATTGAAGATGCTGTTGAAGACGGCTTAAGCTTTGTTGAAAATGCGATTATAAAAGCGCGTCATGCGTCTAAGATTTCAGGAAAACCAGCGATTGCCGATGACTCGGGTATTTGCGTTCCTGTACTGGGCGGTGCGCCAGGTATTTATTCTGCAAGATTTGCCGGCGAACATGGCAATGATGCCGCCAACAATGTAAAGCTGTTAGCCCAACTGAAACCGCTTCGTAAAGAAGGCGAAGTAATTGAAGGCATGTTTGTTTGTGTCCTGGCACTGGTGCAACATGCTGATGATCCACTGCCACAAATTTTCCAGGGTATTTGGACTGGTGAAATACTAGAAGCTGCTCGCGGTGAAAATGGTTTCGGCTATGATCCATTGTTCTGGTTGCCTGAACTGAATGTATCCAGTGCAGAATTATCAAAAGAAGATAAAAATAAAATTAGTCACCGTGGTCAGGCGATGCATTTATTTAAGGCGAGTTTAGAAAGTTAAAAAAACTTCTCAATAAAGTTCTCCCTCCTCTCAGGAGGGATGAGAAGTTCAGCTTCGCAAGGGGAGGTTAATCTTTCAAAACCCTCTCTCTAACTCCCTCCCAAAGGGAGAGAGAACTTTCAAAACTCTTCTAAACATGTCATAAATCATAAATTCGGCACTAAGCTATGTAACACCACTCCATACACGCCAATCAATATCGCACTCGCAATCGTACCTGACGCAATATATTTAGCAGAATGGCCTGTGCCCTGATAATGGGTTTCCAACGCCACAATATTAGCTGCGGGTGGAAGTAGGAAATACATCATCATAACAGCGTAGCTCAGTACTTGATGCGGAATAGGTAAAAACAAATAAGCTCCTGTTACCAAACCTAAAGCGAGAATAAAACGACCGCTAATCAGCAGCAGACTTCGCTTTAAATCGCTTAGTTGAATCCTGACTTTACTCAGCCACATCCCCAAAATACACATCCCGGCAAAAGTCACCAGAACCTTATTGGCCTGATAGCCCCACTGAATGACTGGGTGAGATTCATAAGCACTAAAATCCCAGAAGGATAGAATCCCGGCAATCGTCAGTGCCATCACCGGCGGTGATTTCAGCATATTTTTAACAATAAATTTTGGATCCTGTTTATCAGGACTGACTGCCACGACCGCACTAACATTTCCAAATAGAGAACCACCGATATATAAGGCAACAATGGTATTTAAGGCTTCAGGACCAAACAATGCCAAAGCAAATGGGAAACCGAGCCAGACACCGTTTAAATAACTAAAACACAGTGCATGTAATTTATCTCGGGAAAAAACATAGAACAGGCCAAACAGGAATAGTGAACTACAGATACTAAAACCGATCAGCCACAAACTCCCCTGCTGATAGAACACCATGTTGTAAATTACAATCAAGGGGATCAGTAGACGAGCCAGTATTGCGGCCATCATCGGGCGAATCGGCTTTAATACATTGACACCCAAATATCCAATAAGAAACGAGATGAGTGGAAGGATAAGTGCCATGGATTGCAAATTGAATTGAAGCAGAAGTTTAAATCCTAGCACAATCCTATAAATAGCATGACCGAGTCTGCTTATTTTTCTGATTCCATCTCCATTCATGATTGTCTTGAAACTGAAATTTTTCAGTCACATTGCTGTCATGGCCAAATGTTCAGATAGAGCTAAATAAAAAAAGAGTAAAGAACATGGCAGGATTATCAATTTGGCACGTAGTCATTTTTGCAATTGTGGTGATTTTATTGTTTGGCACCTCCAAACTGAAAAACCTAGGTAAAGATGTCGGTGGTGCAGTCAAAGATTTTAAAAAATCCATTAAAGATGATGAAGCTATTCCATCTAGATTAAATGAACCCCGTACCATTGAGGCACAGGTGAAAAATCCTGAAAATTCAGTGAAAAGCTAAGAGTACCGTGCCATGCTGAATGTAGGTATGACAGAACTGCTGTGCTTTGCCATTATTGCATTGCTGGTACTCGGTCCAGAAAAGCTTCCTGAAGCTGCGCGCTTTGCGGCGAAATGGTATGGCAAAGCCAAACGTTTCATTCAGAGTGTTCAAACTGAAGTCGATCGGGAACTCAAGCTTTCAGATTTTCGTGAAGAAATCCAAAAAGAAATTGACCGCATGACAGAAATAGAACAGCGCTTGCAAAAGCAGCTGGATCATTTGACTCAGTCAACACAACAAGAAAAGACTCAAGCGCCATCTTCCCCCCTTTATACTTGGCTCAGTCCGTGTCGTTTGACACCCTTTTCAGCGAATTTTGTTCAGTTACATGGCACTGATGCGCTCATGACTTCAACCCCTCACATTCCATCTAAATTGAAGATTGCCGTATGAGCCCAAGTCAATTGCCTGCCGCTGTAGTCAAATCAGAGACTGAAAATCTGGAACAAATGCCTGTGATGCAGCATTTAATCGTTCTGCGTCAGTATTTATTTAAAATCGTTGCTATTACCCTACTGCTGTTTTTCTGTTTATTGCCATTTCGCAATTATACTTATCAGCTTTTGTCGGAACCACTCAGACAGCAATTGCCTGTCAATTCAACCATGATTGCCACCGATGTTACTGCAACCTTTATGGCACCGTTTAAGCTGAATTTATTTGTGGCCTTGATGCTGGCAATGCCGCTGATCATCTACTTCTTATGGTCATTTGTACGCCCTGCCCTGTATGAAAAAGAGCGCCACCTCGCTATTCCGCTTTTAGCCGGCAGTATTTCTTTATTTTACTTAGGTATAGCTTTCGCCTACTTCATTACCCTACCGGCAATTTTGCATTTCTTTATCAGTGTGTCGCCGGAGAGCGTTGCACCAATGACCGACATCAACAGTTATTTAAGTTTTTGTTTAAAACTGTTTTTGGTGTTTGGATTGACCTTTGAAATTCCGATTGTCACTTTAGTCCTGATACTGATTGGTGTGGTCAGCACGCAAAGTCTGGCAGAAAAACGTCGTTTTATTGTGGTGGGCTGTTTCTTTGTCGCCATGTTTGTGACTCCACCTGATGCTCTTTCCATGGTGATGCTTGCCATTCCCATGTGGTTATTATTTGAAATAGGATTATTTCTTGGAAAGATGTTAGAAAAACGCCACGCATTTAAACCGTAATCAGACTACTTTTACCCGGCTCCAAACCTGAAACGCAAGTTTTGAGTTTTTATTTATATATATTAAAATATTGATTTTATTATTTTTAAATAAAACAAATTGTCTTTAAATTGACCAAAAAGTGTAAAAAAACTGTCATTACCCGTTTATACAATCGCTCATGATAACCAACTAAACAATAACTTAATTACACTTTACGGATTGAATATGACAACCACTTCTCATCAGCCAACTCGTCGCGATCTTTTAAAATGGTTTTCTGGAATTCCTTTTTTACCGCTTGGGGCAATGGCCACAACAGCAGCATTAACGGGGTGTAATAATAGTGATTCAGACGCCATCACTATTCCACCGACAAAACCAGTCAATTTTAAAAGTGCTAAATTCACCCCAATGACTGCACCAAGCACAGTTTCTGACATGGCGACGACATCGGTCAAATCAAAACTACAAATTACTTGGGATGATGCAACAAATACCGAATATCAGCTTGCATATAAACCCTTCTTTGTTACAGGTCAAACTGTACCCAAACATGGTGGCGGAACAATTGTTGCCGGCGGCTATTTTGATGTGAATGGCAACCCGATTATGGATAAATCCGTCGTAGGACAAGAACGTCAGTTCTTTTCTGATGCTCCGGATGGTTCATCACTCATTCATTTAGACGGTGCCAAAGTCGAGGGTGTGACAACCCCCGTATTCCATGTGGTTCAGTTTGAATATAATTCAAAAGACCAGTCAGGTGCAGACACCTACGGTCAATTGCCTTCTCCAATTGCCATTTTGACTCTAGATCAGGATCAAAAGACCGGTCATTTAGAACTTAAAAAGTATTTCAATGTGAATACTGCACCTGTGCACGGTTTATGGATTACCTGTGGTGCCAGTCTTTCTCCGTGGAATACCCATCTTTCCAGTGAAGAATATGAACCTGATGCTTTCAACCAAGGCATTGGCGGTGCAGATCCAGCCGGATTTGGAAAATACTTCTTTAATAATGATATGAGTAAAGTCAAACCATATAACTATGGTCATTTACCCGAAGTGATCGTGAACTTAGATGGCACAGGTAGCATCAAGAAACATTATTGTTTAGGTCGTATTTCACATGAACTGGTTCAAGTCATGCCTGACAATAAAACCGTCATCATGGGTGATGACTATACCAATGGCGGTTTCTTTATGTTTATTGCAGATAAAGAGAAAGACCTCTCTGCGGGAACACTCTACGCTGCTAAATACAAAGATGAATTAAATGAAACCTCTACAGCACGTATTGAGTGGATTAAGCTTGGTTCTGCAACCAGCAAAGAAATTGAAGATTTGGTCAATGTTCAAAATATTCAACCAACAGATATCATGGAAAGCTTAAACGTAAATCCAAATGATGCGAGCTATACTGAAATCACCTTAGCGAAGAAAAAGCTTTGGGTCAAACTCAAACCAGGTATGGAAAAAGCAGCCGCTTTCTTAGAAACCCATCGTTATGCGGCACTGATGGGTGCGAGCATGGCATTTACCAAAATGGAAGGCACAACCGTTAATATCAAGGATAAAGTGGCTTACTCTGCCCTTGCCAACATCCAAGACTCGATGGTTGTCACAGGTAAAGGTTATGTTGCTGCACATAATGTTAAATTTGCAAAAGCATTGAAAGCAGGTGGTGTACTTGCTCATGATCTTAAAGGCAGCCAAGTTGACAGCAATGCTACACTCATTAAAAGTGAATGGGTGCCTGCGCAAAGCCATATGTTATTGATGGGCAAAGATATTAACTTTGACAACTTGGGTAACACAGCTGATCCAGAACAAATTGCCAGTCCAGATAACTTGAAGTTCTCGGAAAAACTACGCACTTTGTTTATCGGTGAAGATTCGGGCAACCATTTGAATAACTTCTTGTGGGCTTACAATGTGGATACGAACACCTTGGATCGTATCTTGTCTACGCCAGCCGGCGCAGAGTCCACAGGTTTGCATGCCGTAGATGAAGTGAATGGCTGGACCTACATCATGAGTAACTTCCAGCACCCAGGTGATGAATGGAATCGTTTCTATAAAATCGATGCTACAACTGGTGCACGTAGCGGCTTAAGCGCAGATTTACTGACGCAAATTGACACTGCAATTGATGCAAACTACAACAAAAAATTCGCTGCGGCGGTAGGTTATATTACTGCTGATCCTATTGCTCCATCAGTGACCAAAAAAGTTACCGATACCAAGAAGCCTGCGTAGACTCAACAGATAAAAATGCCGACCTCGTGTCGGCATTTTTTTATTCATTTAAAGGCAAATCAATCTGGATAATATTGTCTTGGGTTTCCCCCTGCTGGGATTTTTCCTGCCACAGCCAGAGATCATTTTTCAGCCTTAAAAAATTGGAACAGCGTGTGCCATAAACGGGACTTTGAATAAAAGTCGATGAGAGCAATTCTTCCATCTCTAAACTAATGCCGGTTTGGGGCAAAAGTTCCGGAATAATTTTTCGTTCATCTTCCAGAATGTCCCACACCGTAAAATCAAGATCGGCTTCGGCTATATCTGCCTGTTGTAACATCGGCAAAAATTCCTGGGTAAAACGCTTACGCAGGTGTTTGGTCTTTTCCCAATGCTCGGTCATTAAACCATTGGACACCACATACACGCCTTTGGCTAACACCTGCGGTGCTTCACCTCTATTACTCATATAAACCGCCTGATGCTGATCACCGACAAACAGGTTAAAACCGGCATAATCACATTGCCGTTTTTCCAGGGCTTGAGCAAAACGAATCGAGGTTAAATCAGATTCTAAAAAGGCCTGAATCAAATGACCACGTGAAGTTGGATACTGCTTTTTATCAGTCGCGTCTCTAAAATTGGTCACGACTGCCCAGCGACCTGATGCAGTAATTCCCATCCATGTGCCACCTGACTGTAAATCTTTTCCGGCAATAATCGGGCTGTTTTCCCAGTAATGTAATGCCGAACTCGGCCGCTGATAAAACTCATCCCGATTGGAAATCAGACACAGCGGTGTATCATCCAGAACCTGCCAAGCTAAAGCTACAATACACATAATTCATGCTCTTTATCTTTACACATTGAATGTACAACATTTTTCCTTGGTTTCAGCTAAAATCTGTGCAAAACATAATGACAAGGAACAGGAATGCTGAGCTATCCGAATATAGACCCAGTTGCGGTATCGCTGGGACCATTACAAGTCCACTGGTATGGACTGATGTATTTACTGGCATTTTTATTTGCCTGGGGACTGGCGACTTATAGAACCAAACAGCGTGATGGCTGGACACCCGAGATGGTTTCAGACCTAATTTTCTATGGCGCTTTAGGTGTGGTGGTGGGTGGTCGTGTAGGTTATGTGTTCTTTTATGGCTTTGAGCAGTTTCTGGCCAATCCGCTATGGCTATTCCAGGTCTGGACAGGTGGCATGAGCTTCCATGGCGGATTTCTGGGTGTCATGCTTGCCATGCTGTTCTGGTGCAAAAAATATCAGAAAACCTGGTTTCAGACTTTGGACTTCATTGCACCCTGCGTTCCGACTGGCCTAATGTTCGGTCGTATTGGCAACTTCATTGGCGGTGAACTGTATGGCCGTCCGGTCACTGATCCAAATTTTGCGCTTGGGATGATTTTTCCCAACGACCCGCTGCAACTGGTGCGTCATCCCTCACAGCTTTATCAGGCACTGGGTGAAGGTTTAATCCTGTTTATTGTGCTGTGGTGGTTCAGCTCCAAGCCGCGTCCACGTATGGCTGTGTCAGCTCTATTCCTGATCGGTTACGGTATTGCCCGCTTTGTAGTGGAGTTTTTCCGCGAACCCGATAATGGCCAGCTGTTTATTGGCTGGATGAGTAAAGGTCAATTCCTGACTGTACCAATGATTTTGATTGGCCTCTGGATGATGTGGTATGCCTATCAGAAGAAAATCTATGATTGGGGCCCAAATAAAAATTCTTAATTTCTAGCGAGGCAAAAGCCTCGCTTTTTTATTGCCGTTTTTGCTAAAGTGCCATTAGCTCTCATTTATCTATCGGAACAATATGCTTGAATTTTGGTTTAATCCTAAAGTTTCCATCCTCCGTAAATTGCTAATCTTTGTGGTCATTGCTATTGCAACAGGCGTGCTGTACTGGATGGAACCTTTAAAACCAGATGCGATTCTGATGTTTCTGGGAACAGGGATTATTTTTCTAATTTGCCGTTATTGTAAAATTCATTTTGCTGCAAAAAATCCGACCGGCCTGTTCTACCGGCTATTGGTCTGGATTCCGATTGCCCTATTACTTGCGCTGATTTTCATGCATATGCAGAACGGAGAAATTCTCATTCCGGGTGCTCAAGGCATTGGTTTTATGGCATTGGCCATTTGTCTGTTTTCGCCTTTATCTTTACTGAATAAAAATGATTCTTTAGATGAGCAAAAATAATGCTGGAATTTTGGTATTCAGACAAATGTAGCCATCAACTAAAACTGATGGTTTGCATTGCAACTTGTGTGATCATTTATCTCTGCTCTACGGTACAGCAACTTTCAGCTGTATTTACCGGGATCAGTGTGGGGATTGGTATGGCCGTACATGGATTAAGGGCTTTAAACTTAAAAATTGCTGTAGATAATCCCTATAAAAAAGGTTTTGCAATTCTTATTTTGATCATGCCGCTAATGGCTTTAATCAGCTTGATTTCAGTACTGCCAGCACAGCATAAACTGATGCTTGCCATTCAGGCGATTGGCTTTGCTGCGATTGGTTTATTTTTATTATCGGGCTTTCCCAAACGCAGATTTGATTAAAATGAACTGAGCGAACCGTCCTATATTTGGCCCTCAAAATAACCCTGAATGAATAAGGGATATTTTTAAAGCCGAAAATAAAAAAGACCGCTAAAAAGCGGTCTTTTTTTAAGTCTTAAAAGACTTATGCAGCTAATGCGCCTTTAGCTTTTTCAGCTAAAGCAGCAAATGCAACTGCGTCATGCATAGCGATGTCAGCAAGTACGCGACGGTCGATGATCACTTGAGCTTTTTTCAAGCCATCGATCATACGGCTGTACGACAAACCATTTTGACGAGCACCGGCATTGATACGTGCAATCCACAAAGCGCGGAATTGACGTTTCTTTTGACGACGGTCACGATAAGCGTATTGACCTGCTTTGATTACTGCTTGGAACGCAACGCGGTAAACGCGTGAGCGAGCGCCATAGTAACCTTTAGCACGAGCAAGAATTTTTTTATGACGGCGATGAGCCTGTACACCACGTTTTACACGAGCCATTTATAAATCTCCTTAGATGTATGGGCACATACGGCGAACTGAAGCAACGTCACTGACGTGAACCATTACACAGCCGCGTAATTGACGAATACGCTTAGCAGATTTTTTGGTCAAAATGTGGCGTTTGAACGCTTGTTTACGCTTAAAACCGTTAGCAGTCGCTTTAAAGCGTTTAGCTGCACCACGGCGAGTTTTCATCTTAGGCATAACAACCTCTTTTGAACACCTGTTCGGCTCGTTTGCACCATTACAAAACGACCTGCAGGTAAGGGAGCCAGTATTCTAAAGCATCTTTGCTTAAAACAAAAGCACATATGCTGAAAATAGCGCACCGATCATCGACTTCACTTAGACTTATTTTCACTATTCAAAGCGGGATGTTTTTATTAATAAATCAACTATTCGGCATTATAATTATCACAACATAAGAATACTGGACTCCTATGAACCCTGCACAGGATGCTTTTGCAGCCCTGCGTTATCGTGACTTTTCCATTATGACGATCAACCAGTTCTGCCTCACCCTCGCTATTTTAATTCAAGAAATTATTGTCGCCTATTCGCTGTATCAGATTACCAAAGATCCGTTGACGCTGGGTTTAATTGGACTTGCCGAAGCAATTCCGTTTATTGCCTTGTCATTATGGGGCGGCTATTTTGCCGACCGCTTTAATAAACAGACCATCATGAAAATCTGTTTGTTTTTTGCCTTACCTCTGCCTCTAATCTTATGGTGGCTTTTTCATGCTTATGGCTTAGGTCAAATTCAGGTGAATACCCTGTCTTGGGGGATCTATGCTGTTATTTTTGGCTTGGGCACCATTCGCGGTTTTTACAATCCATCTGCAACATCGCTCAAGCCTTTTCTGATTCCACGTGAGCTCTATGCCAATGGTGCAACCTGGACCACAATTGGCTGGCAAAGTGGCGTGATTATTGGTCCCATGCTCGGTGGTTTTATGCTGGCATTTTTAGGTCGCGAAACCAGTCTACTTGCTGTTTCAGTATTACTGGCCATCTGTTTTATCCTCATCAACCTGCTGCAAAAACGTAGTTTTCCCAAGATTGAAACAGACAATTTACTGGAAAGTTTGGGTGATGGTTTCCGCTTTATCTGGAAAACCAAAATTGTGCTCTGGGCCATTTCACTGGATCTGGTTTCAGTACTGTTTGGCGGCGTGATTGCCTTATTGCCGATTTTTGCTGAAGACATTTTAAAAGTCGGACCTGAGGGTTTGGGTTATTTGCGTGCTGCTCCTTCCATTGGTGCACTCATCACCATGATTGCCTTAACCAGATTTCCACCGACCCAGAATGCCTGGCGCAATATGCTGCTTGCAGTGGCCGGGTTTGGACTGTTTACCTTGCTATTTGCTCTCTCGAACAATATATGGCTATCGCTGTTTGCCTTGGCCATGACCGGTGCCTGTGACAGTATTTCAGTAGTTATCCGACAAACCATTCTACAAATTTACCCGCCAGAAAATATGCGTGGTCGCGTCGCAGCGGTTAATGGCATGTTTGTATCATCCAGTAACGAGCTGGGCGCTTTTGAATCCGGTTTGGCCGCAAAATATATGGGCACCATTATGGCAACCGTATTTGGCGGCTGCATGACCATGGTGGTGGTGGCCATGAGTTGGGCAAAAACCCATGATTTATTTGGTGTCGATATTACTAAAGCGCATGATCATGAACATTAATTGAATTTTTAGACTTGCGAGTATTTCCAATTCAGGAAATACTTCGCACTAACAATACTCCACTCCTGCCGCAAGATCTGGTTTGATTAAGAAATAAATATTTATGAAACAAATACTGTGTTTTTCTCTACTCATGAGCCTCCCGTTCAGTGCTGTCTATAGCGCCGCACCCAAAGCAGCAAAACAACTCGCCGTTCAGAAAAGTGCAGCCCTTCCAGCGCATTTGACTACCCGCATTCAGTGGACCAAATTTCCGCGCCCCAACTACAAAAATGAAGATTTAAAAGACCAGAATCGCAGTGCCATTATTCGTATTTATGCCGATGAAACCGGCAGTATTACCAAAGCCAGCGTACAAGAAAGTACCGGATTGGCACATTTGGATAACCTGTTAATGAATGCCGTGCATGAAGCACATGTTAAACCGCATATGGAAAATGATACTGCAACCCCCCTCATTGGCTATCAAACCTTTAATTTAAGATTAAGCCAAGATGATGCTGAAATTTGTTCTTATCACTTTGAATCGAAAAATTGGCAGGCTCAACAGCAGAACAGAAAAACACCTTTTTCATACCAAACCCAGCCTCAGCTAGACATCGATTCTGAATTGCTCAACGGCCACAATCGTAGCGTTAAATTCACCTTTAAGGTCAATAAACACGGCGATGTAAAAAAAGTTAAAGTGAAACAGGGTTCAGGTATTTATGCTTTAGATCAACAGATCGTTCAAGCTGTATCAAATAGTCAAGTTACGGTAAAACGTACTGCCACGACCTTATGGCTGTATAAAAAATCCAGCTTTAAAGATGAGATTAAGTTCGACTTAAATCACTGTGAATAAGCAAAATAAAAAGAGAGATACTCAGGTATCTCTCTTTTAAAATAGACTAAAAGCCAAATAGATAAATAAATAGCGCCCTATTTTAGCAATTGAAACCATCATTAAAAATCGGGCAAAATTTTCTTTCAGCAAACCGGCAATCAGGGTAATCGGATCACCAATGATCGGCACCCAGCTCAGCAATAATGACCAGTAGCCATATTTGTGATATTTCGCCTGTGCTTTCCACATTTGCTGCTCTGATACCGGAAACCATTTTTTGTCTTTGTAGTGTTCAATCTTAAAACCCAGCCACCAGTTCACACAGGATCCCAGAATATTTCCCAGACTGGCAACAGCAATTAACAGCCATACCGCATGCTGACCTTCGAACAGAAAAGTGAGCAGCACCGCTTCAGACTGTAACGGTAATAAGGTGGCCGCACCAAAAGCAGAAATAAACAGTAACAGGTAGGCCGGCATTAGGCTGATACCGGTTTAAAGCCCAAGTTTTTTCTTGGTCGAGATATATTCATAAACAGACCAAAGCACCGCTAAAATCAGAATCAGATAACGGCTATAGCTATAGCGCTGCGTCAAAGGCTGGATAGCTGCGTATAATGCATTTTGATCCTGCGTATTTAAAGTTGCCATAAAATTCTGGATGTGCACGGCTTCTGCAATAAAAAGGATTAGACAAGCCGCTATACCAAAAATAATACTCCAGTAGATTCTGGCATTTCGTTCAAGAATACGGGTTGAATTTAAAAAGAATGCTTTCATAAGGTGCTGATCCAATAAAAAACCACCGCTGGGGTGGTTTATTTTTCTATACCGCCATCTTAACACAATTGCAATTTATGCTAAGCCATCTACCCGAATCGACAATGCTTTCTGCACAGCTGGACGTGCAGTCAGACGATCTACATATTCTTTCACATGTGGATAATCTTCAAGCTGAATTTGCTGCCATTCATGGCGTAAAATCCACGGTAAAATGGCCATATCGGCAATCGAATATTCCCCAGCCACATATTTTTGACCAATCAGCTGCTTATTCAGCACTCCATATAAACGTTTGCTCTCAGCTACATAACGTTCAATTGCATAGGGAATTTTTTCAGCTGCAAAACGACCGAAATGATGGTTCTGCCCCAGCATCGGCCCCAAACCACCCATTTGCCACATCAGCCATTGCTCGACTTCAACACGCTGCTGTTCATCGGTAGGATAATACAGCCCGGTTTTACGGCCCAAATACTGCAAAATGGCGCCCGATTCAAATATGGAAATCGCATCGCCATTCGGACCATTCTGATCCACAATCGCTGGAATTTTATTGTTAGGAGAAATACGTAAAAAGTCAGGTTGAAACTGATCATTTTCTAAAATATTGATGGGAAAAATTTGATAATCCAAACCCATTTCTTCTAATGCTATTGTAATTTTATGACCATTGGGCGTTCCCCAATAATAGAGATCAATCATGTTTGCTACCTTTTGCCTTTTTCGTTTTACATGACGCTATTGAACTGTGTACTTATTTATAGCATGTTTTTTATGGACAAATCTTAAATCCTTAGTGACGCTTAGAAGCAAAATTACCAATCTAAACACTTATTCTGATTTAGCATGACCAGATTTCTGCATACTTTAAAAAACGAATTTCAGTGATTGAAAATACGCCAAACAGTCTTATATAAAAATAAGGCAATCATCTTTTCAGAGATTGCTTTAAATACTGTGAATGTAATAGCAAACAGGATTTTTTCCTGTTTGTAAAAACTTCGTGATCCTCAGGAGGTTCTATCAATGAGCAGTTTCAGTCTTAGTCCCTTATTTCGCCGGAGTATTGGCTTTGATCGCTTCAATGATCTATTCGATTATGCAATGAAAAGCGATACTCCCAATTACCCACACTATAACATTGAAAAAACAGGCGACAATAATTACCGCATTGTTGTTGCCACTGCCGGATTTAATCAGGATCAGCTCGAGATTAATCTGGAAAACCAGTTATTGACCATTACCGGTAAAGCCGTTGACGAGTCTTCAGACAGCACGGTCGAGTTTCTGCATAAAGGTATTGCCAGCCGTTCCTTTAAACTGTCGCTACGTCTGGATGAACATATAGAGGTGCAACAAGCCGATTATGAAAATGGTTTACTGAAAATAGACTTACAACGTTCTGTACCTGAAGAAGCCCTGCCACGCCAAATTCCAATTGGAGCTAAAGCTACTGAACAGCTCGCTTCACCCGAAAAGGACAAATAAAAGATAAAAAGACCCGCCAATAACGGGTCTTTTTTATAACCATCCTAAAATCCTCAAACACGCTGGATTTTCTTTGCCATATACTGACTAAAAAGCGCTTAAAAACCCAAAACAATAGTTTAAATAAAACAGGTCTATCATGAACTATACAAGACAGCCTCCGCTTAACCCAATCAGCTTATTTATTATCTTATTCTTTTCCCTGCTATTGGTGCTTCTCTTGCTGTTCGGTTGGCCGCATTATAAAGTGTGGAAACAAGGCATGGACGGTCAAGCTGCACTAGCAGAAGCGGAACAATCCAAAATGATTCAGGTGCAAGTCGCTAAAGCAGAACTGGAAAGCGCCAAGCTTCGTGCTGAAGCGATTAAATTGGTTGGAGAAGCGGCTAAAGATTATCCTGAATACCGTAAACAGGAATTCATTGGCGCCTTTGGTGAAGCATTGCGCGATGGGCGGATTCAACAAATCATCTACGTACCGACTGAAGCCAACATTCCCATTGTTGAAGCAGGCAAGCAGAGTACGGCGCAATAAAGTACATATCCAGGTAATAAGAATTTTAGTATTTCTCACAAAAATCAGCCATAAAAAAGCACTGCCATTGCAGTGCTTTTCTAATCAATGAGTGCTTACTTTTTACGTTTTGGTCCAAGTAGCATACCCATTTGACGACCTTCCATTTTTGGTGTTTGTTCAACTACACCGAATTCAGCTACATCTGCTTCAACTTTTTGCAATTGAGCAAGACCAAGTTGTTGGTGAGCCATTTCACGACCACGGAAGCGTAGAGTGATTTTTACCTTGTTGCCTTCTTCAAGGAACTTGATAATGGCACGTAATTTTACGTTGTAATCACCAACATCAGTCGCAGGGCGTAGCTTGATTTCTTTCACCTGTACTTGATGCTGTTTTTTCTTCGCTTCTTTCTGCTTTTGCTTAAGATCAAACAAATGCTTGTTGAAGTCCATGATTTTACAAACAGGTGGCTCAGCATTTGCTACGATCTCTACAAGATCAAGCTCAACGCTTTCTGCCGCACGTAAGGCATCAGCCAAGCTTACGATACCTTTTTGCTCGCCATTTTCGTCTACAAGACGGACTTCTTTTGCACGAATTTCATCATTCAAGGCAGGACGGTTTGATTTGTTACCGCCCTGTTGATTACGGTCAGGCTGTTTAATCGCTGTTACTCCACAATGTACCGGCCGCGTTCGGCTACGGCTGCTTTTACTAAGTCAACGAAAGCATCGATTGACATAGTACCTAAATTTTTTCCTGAGCGGGTACGCACGTTCACTGTACCTTCCTCAACTTCACGGTCCCCGAGAACCAATAAGTAAGGAATACGCTCTAAAGTACGTTCACGAATCTTAAAGCCGATTTTCTCATTTCTCAAGTCAGAAATTGCTCGAATACCGCTTTCTTTAAGTTTAGCGACGACTGACTCACATGCTTCAGCTTGCGAATCGGTAATGTTCATCACACACGCTTGAACTGGCGACAACCAAGGTGGCATAAAGCCTGCGTAGTGTTCAATCAGTATACCAATAAAACGCTCGAAACTGCCAAGAATTGCACGATGTAACATTACAGGCTGATCACGGTCGTTATCTTCTGTTACATAAGAAGCATCCAAACGCTCAGGCAAGTTAAAGTCACACTGAATAGTACCACATTGCCAGATACGGCCTAAGCAGTCTTTCAATGAGAATTCAATTTTCGGACCGTAGAATGCACCTTCACCCGGTTGAAGATCCCATGCAAGACCTGCAGCATCTAAAGCATCTGCTAAAGATTTTTCTGCCATATCCCAAAGTTTATCATCACCGACACGTTTTTCTGGACGTGTCGACAATTTCATTTGCACTTCTTCAAAGCCAAAGTCTTTGTAGACATCCAGGGTTAACTTGATGAAGTCCGCAACTTCTTGACCAATTTGTTCTTTGGTACAGAAAATGTGTGCATCATCTTGGGTAAAGCCACGTACACGCATAATGCCGTGCAATGAACCTGATGGCTCGTTACGGTGACATGAACCAAATTCTGCAAGACGTACAGGTAAATCACGGTACGATTTTAAACCTTGGTTGAACACTTGTACGTGACAAGGACAGTTCATTGGTTTAACCGCATAGTTACGGTTTTCAGAATGCGTGGTAAACATGTTGTCTGCATAGTTTGCAGCATGTCCTGATTTTTCCCAAAGCGTAAAATCAACCACTTGCGGGGTACGGATTTCAAGGTAACCGTTGTCTTGCTGAACTTTACGCATGTACTGTTCAAGTACCTGGTAAATGGTCCAGCCGTTCGGATGCCAGAACACCATACCCGGTGCTTCTTCCTGCATATGGAACAAATCTAAGGCTTTACCGATTTTACGGTGATCGCGCTTTTCAGCTTCTTCAATACGTTTGATATAAGCTGCTAACTGTTTTTTGTCTGCCCAAGCTGTACCGTAGATACGTTGCAGCTGTTCGTTTTTCGCATCACCGCGCCAGTAAGCACCAGAGATTTTAGTCAGCTTGAACGATTTTAAGAATTTGGTATTCGGAACGTGCGGACCACGACACATATCCAAATAATCTTGATGGTAGTACAAGCCCATTTGTGTTTCTTCAGGCATGTCTTCAATCAAGCGGAGTTTGTATTCTTCGCCACGTGCAGTAAATTCTTTAATTACTTCATCACGCGGTGTCATTTTTTTGATGACATCATAGTCCTGATCGATGAGCTTTTTCATACGCTCTTCGATGGCTGCCATGTCGTCTAAAGTAAACGGACGTGGCATCCAGATGTCATAGTAGAAACCTTCTTCAATGACTGGGCCAATAACCATTTTTGCTTCTGGGAACAATTGTTTAACCGCATGGCCGACCAAGTGTGCACAAGAGTGACGAATGATGTGTACACCATCTTCATCTTTAGGCGTGATAATTTGTAAGCTTGCATCTTCGGTGATGAGATCAGACGCATCAACCAAACGATCGTTTACACGACCAGCAACTGTATTTTTTGCAAGACCGGGACCAATGCTCAGTGCAACGTCCATCACAGATACGGCTTGATCAAATTGTTTTTGATCGCCATTTGGCAAAGTGATAATTGGCATAAAAAATCCTTAAGGAGTGATGCCCCGTACCATAGGGCATGTCACCGCGAGATTATGATCGAGGCAGAACCTCAAAAGATAAAAACGGTGGATAAATAAAAATCGCCTAGAATTTTACACGTCTTATCCACAGGATTAAACCTTTTCGCCTAGAAAATTCGCGATTTGGCTCATTTTGAATTTATTTGCCAATGTGCTGCCATCCCCCTAATTAGGGATTTCAGCTGTCATTTTTATTCTCTAAAGCTATCCCATGCTTCAAATTTACCCTCTGCGTAGGCATAGAGCTGCGCAAATTGCGGGATAATCGTTTCACTCTAGGTTGGTCTTAAAAATACATAATCATCCCGATCAATCTCACAGGATTTCGGCACCAGCAGCATTTCCTGATTGCTACTGCGGCCATACAAGCGATGCTGCTTGCTTTTTTCAGGATAAATAAATCGGCCAGCCAATAGCCACCGTACACAAACAGGGCTTTATATTGATGTAGAAAATGGTTCAGCAATTCCAGACCCGGCAATTGGCTATGGCGCAAAACTTTTAAGACTGGCGTGGCAATCCATAAAGCACATTGCAGTTCAGCCAGACTTTGCTGGTCAATATCCCCCTGATTCAGTAGTGCCTGATTGATTGGAGCAAGATATTCGCCTAAATCTTCCAGGCGTGTGCCCGCTTGAACTGTGCATTGACTTTTATCTTCATCAAAGGCCAGCATGCCTTTTAAATGATCAAGATTAAGCAGCACGGTTCTAGCCAAAGCACTAAATGAATGCCCGGCGCCTACTGCACGAATCTGTGCATGCGATTTCACCAGTTGCTGGAGTTCATTCAGCTGTCGGGGTTGAAAAATTCAGGATCAGCCTGCTGGCTTCCAGACCAATTGTGCCATCCTTTATCTGCCTGTTGTATTTTCATTATTATTCCTTGGCTGATACTATTTTAATTGCCCAGTTAGAGTAAAATACCTAAAAAAGCAAATATGGGAACCCATGCGTTCAAAAAAAATCAGTACTGCAAAATATTTTATTTATTTTTCAATGTGTTAAAAATAGCTAAATAGTACTCGACTAAAGCATAAATGCAAGATTTCCAAAAAATGCATATCTTTTTCAACAGGATATCAAAATAAATATATATAACGGAGTTTTAACATGGTTAGCGCATACGATGAATTACCGCGTACCCCCGCAAATTTTGTAGCGTTGTCACCTTTACGCTATCTGGATCGCGCAGCGTATATCTATCCAAATCAGAATGCGATTATTCACGGTAAGCGCCGTATTACCTGGCGTGAAAAATACAATCGTTGCCGTCAGTTTGCCAACCAACTCCAAAACTTAGGCATCGGTAAAAATGACACCGTTTCTGTACTGCTGCCAAACGTCCCTGCCATGCTTGAAGCGCATTTTGCTGTTCCTATGGCAGGTGCTGTACTCAACACCTTAAATACCCGCCTAGATGCCAAGACAGTTGCATTCATGCTTGAGCATGCTGAAACCAAAGTGTTATTGGTGGATCCTGAATTTACTGCGCTCGCTAAAGAAGCACTCGCACTGGTGTCACAAGACATCTATGTGATTGATGTGGCCGATGAAGAGTTTGAAGGTGAAGACAACCGTATTGGTCAAGTTGAATATGAAGACTGGATTGCGCAAGGCGATGCAAACTTTGAATGGCATTTACCGCAAGATGAATGGGATGCCATCAGCTTAAGTTACACTTCTGGAACTACGGGTAACCCTAAAGGTGTAGTTTACCACCACCGCGGTGCCTACATTAACGCAGCCAGCAATATCATTGCCTGCGGTATGATGCCTCGTGCCACCTATTTATGGACACTGCCGCTGTTCCACTGTAATGGCTGGTGTTTTGCTTGGACCATGGCTGCTAACGGCGGTACCAACGTTTGCTTGCGTAAAGTTGATGCTGAACTGATCTTCAAATTGATTGCTGAACATAAAGTCGATTATTTCTGTGGCGCACCTATTGTCCTGTCGATGCTGATCAATACACCAGAAGAGAAAAAGGCCAAGATTGAACACCGTGTTGAAGTGATGGTGGCTGGTGCAGCACCTCCAGCAGCGATCATTCAAGGTATGCGTAATATTGGCATCAATGTTACTCATGTCTATGGCCTGACAGAAACCTACGGTCCTTCTGCACTTTGCGCATCACAAGCGGGCTGGAGTGATTTGTCGATTCAAGAACAAGCGCAGTTGCATTCGCGTCAAGGGGTTCCATATCCATTACAAGACGGTATGAAAGTACTTGATCCTGAAACCATGCAAGAAGTTCCGCATGATGGTCACACCATGGGCGAAATTATGTTCCGTGGCAATATTGTGATGAAGGGCTATTTAAAGAATCCGGAAGCGACTGCCGAAGCCTTTGCTGGTGGCTGGTTCCATACTGGCGATTTAGCAGTTTGCCAACCAGATGGCTATGCCAAAATTACTGACCGTTCTAAAGACGTGATTATTTCAGGGGGTGAAAATATTTCCTCACTCGAAGTGGAAGAAGTGCTGTATCAGCACCCTGCAGTGCTTACCGCAGCCGTGGTAGCAAAACCTGACCCACGCTGGCAGGAAGTTCCGTGTGCCTTTGTGGAGCTGAAACAAGGCAAAACAGCAACAGCTGAAGAACTGATTGAATTCTGCAAACAACACTTAGCACGCTTTAAAGTACCTAAAGATTTGGTGATTACCGAAATTCCAAAAACATCTACCGGAAAACTGCAAAAATTTATCTTACGTGACTGGGCCAAAGAACGTGCCACAGGTGAGTTTAATTAATTTTTTCTGAATAATATCTCAATAACCTCCATCCCAACCTTCCTCCTACAAGAAGGAAGGAGAATGTGGAATATACAAAGAGAAAATTATTAAGGCATAAAAAAGCGACTCAATTGAGCCGCTTTTTTATTTCTATCATGAAACAAAAAAATCAGTTATCTGAAATCAAAGCCACTTGCTGAATATAGTTAAACAGCTTTAACTTCGACGCGGCTAACTCTTCTTCAGATACTTGCTTGGCCATATCACGATGAATACGCAAAATATGCTGACGAATAGGATGATGCTCCGCCGCATTATGCGCTTTCATAAATTCTTTAATCACCGGATCACCTTGAGCGATCATACGGTCGACCCAACGCTGTAATTGAGCTGTTTTCTTTGCCCCTTGCTGCGGGGTTAAATAAGACAAAATCATTGCCTCATCTTCATTACGCAACAATTTACCAATCCGTAGAAACTGGCGACGACGTGCCTCACCTGAAGTAATACTACGCACATCAAGTAAAGCATCAATTAAACGTTCTTCCACAGGGAGTTTCTGAATCTGTTTAAGGCTCAATTCAGCCAGTTGTTCACCTAAAGCAGCCATACGCTGAACTGCTTTTTTTTGTTCGGTTTTGCTTGCACGTCCTTCTAAAGACTCAAAGTCATCTTCAGTAAAACGCTGTTGCGGTCGACGTGCCACGATTAATCTGCCTCGTAAAATTTTGCTGCAAATAGTGCCTGAATTTCAGATAAAGCTTGTTCTTCATCTGCACCTTCAAGCACTAAACGTAAAGTTGTGCCCTTGCCTGCACCGAGCATGAGCAAGGACATAATATTTTTTGCATCTACTAATTTGTTGCCTTTACCAATTTGAATCGATGAACGAAATTTGGTGGTCACTTCAATTAGCTTTCCAGACGCACGCGCATGTAAACCTAGTTTATTAATTACGTCAACAGTTGTGTCAATCATGACCAGTGCTTCATTTCTCTGTGTAGGACTTGGATAGACCATTTTCCCTCAAGGGCTTTTTTGAGTCTATCGACGATATATACTGAACGGTGCTGCCCGCCGGTACAGCCAATGGATACCGTCATATAGTGACGATGCCCTTCTGCAAATGCAGGCAACCACTTATCTAAAAAGTGATAAATGTCTTGGAACATCTCATTGGTTTGTTCACTTTGCAGCAAAAACTGTTGCACAGGCAAATCTAAACCTGAATATTTTCGCAATTCCAGATCCCAATGTGGATTAGGCAAATGACGCACGTCAAAAACATAATCGGCATCAAGCGGAATACCGTGTTTATAACCAAATGACTGTAAAATTAAAATGAGATTATCTGATTGTCCAAGTTTAGACAACAAGGTATGCTTCAGATCATGTACGCTTTTATCGGTGGTATCAATATGTACCGTTGAACGCAACTGTATCGGAAGCAATAAGGTTTTTTCTTCCTGTATACATTCAGTCAGGCTTTTAAAACGGCTGGCTAAAGGATGTGGACGTCGCGATGCACTGAAACGAGAAATCAGTTCTTGATCTTGTGTAGTCAAATAAATGATATCCACCGAACCATACTTCTGTAATTGTTCAAAAACATGGTCAAACTCTTGCAAATCTGCGCGGGTACTGCGTACATCCACGCCTAGTGCCAGTTGTTCCAAATTATTGTCACGATCAAGCTTTTCCACAATTTCCGGCAGCAATGCCAGCGGTAAATTATCAATACAGTAATAGCCCAGATCTTCAAGCACCTGCAGGGCAGATGATTTTCCAGATCCGGATTGTCCTGTAACAATTAAAATACGCTTCATGGCAAGGCTGTCCTTTATAGCAAGAATCTATGCAGTATGCTTAACCTGCAAGTTATCAATCAGACGGGTTGTACCTAATTTAGCAGCGACAAACAGCACCACATCCTGATCAAATGCTTCTATTTTTTGTAATTCTGGAGTACGCGCTTCCACATAATCCACAATAAAACCAGCTTGTGTCAACTTTTGCTTCATATTTTCTAACACTTCCGCAAGACTAACACCACTGTGCAATTGCTTTTCGGCCGCATTTAAACTTTGGTAAATGGTCGGGGCAATGGCACGGTGTTCTGCACTCAAATAACCATTACGCGAACTGAGTGCCAAACCATCTTCAGCACGGGTAATTGGCACACCAATCACTTCCAGCGGAATGTTCAGGTCACGTACAAACTGACGAATCACTGCCAGTTGTTGATAGTCCTTTTGCCCAAAGAAGGCATAATTTGGCTGCACAATATTAAACAGTTTAGTGACCACCACCGCCACGCCATCAAAATGACCAGGACGCTGTAAACCACATAAGTCATTGGTAATATCAGACACGCTAATATTGGTTAAACGTGGCTTATTGCCATACATTTGCTCAACGCTAGGGGCAAAAATAATGTCACAGCCGACATCGGCCAACAAATGGCTATCGCGCTCCAAAGTACGTGGATAACTATCAAAGTCTTCGTTTGGCCCAAATTGAATCGGGTTGACAAAAATGCTGACTACCACAACATCACAGAGTTTTTTTGCTTCACGAACCAGGTTTAAATGCCCTTCGTGCAAATTACCCATGGTTGGGACAAAACCAATAATTTTTCGTGCCGATCGAGCTGGACTCAGTGACGCGCTTAATCCCTGAATGGTAGTTTCTGTTTTCATGTTTACAGCTCAACTTGAAAAGTTTGTTCTTTAGCAGGAAACGAATGATCCTGGACTGCAGCATGGTAGGCTTTAAAAGCATCCAGAATTGCAGTTTCCCCTGCTTGTTCTTTCATAAAATTACGTACAAATTTAGCCACATGGCCACCGGTCAATCCAAGCATATCTTGCACCACCAGCACCTGACCGTCAGTATCTGCGCCCGCGCCAATGCCAATCACAGGAGTATGCGGAAACAATTCACTAATTTCCTTACCGACCTGTGCCGGCACACATTCCAGTAAAAGTATCGCAGCACCGGCTTCCACCACTGCCTTACAGTCGGCAATCAGCTGATCGGCAGCTTCACGGGTACGCGCCTGAACTTTATAGCCGCCAAAGACATGCACAGATTGTGGGGTTAAACCCAAGTGTACACACACAGGAATACCATTGCGGGTCAAAACTTGAACGGTTTCGGCCAGCCATGCACCACCTTCTATTTTCACCATGTGTGCGCCAGCTTGCATCACTTGTTTGGCACTGATGAGTGCATCATTCAGTGTGGCATAACTCATAAACGGCAAATCAGTCAAAATAAAAGCATGCTGGTTGCCACGGCGCACCGCTGCCGTATGATAAGCCATATCCTGTACCGTCACAGGTAAAGTAGAATCACACCCCTGAATGGTCATCCCTAAAGAATCACCAACCAAAATTGTATCAATTTCAGCAATTTCCATTGCTTTCGCCATACTCGCATCATAGCAAGTCAGGCAGGAGAATTTGCGGCCTTTCGCTTTAAATTTTCTTAAGTCACTTAGACTAATCATCCGGATATTCCTCTTATGACGACTTTCTCAAGCGGTCATGCAAAAAATTAAATATTTGCCCAATTTCCTTCATCCAGCACTGTAAGCGACGGATGTTGCAATAGCGGTAAATCTTTTAATAATTGGCCTTTGAGTTGAAAATTTGCATCCAAATCAAGCAATGGCATCAATACAAAATCACGATCCATGACACCTACATGCGGCACAGTCAAGCGCGCGTTATGAATCTGCTCTTCACCATAAATGAGCAGATCCAGGTCCAAAGTCCGTTCGCCCCAATGACGCAGTCGAACTCGACCTGATTCCTGTTCAAAACGCTGCAATTCATCCAGCAATGCAAGGGGTTCCAAGTCTGTAATGAGCTGTACAGCCGCATTTAAGTAATTGGGCTGATCTTGAGGTCCCATGGGAGGACTTTGATACAACCTGGAGGTTTTCACTGTTCCCAATGTCGCCAGCTTCTGCACTGCTTCGATCAAAATTTGACGCGAATCACCTAGGTTACTGCCTAAGCCAATATAGGTTACTGTCATCATTGTGTCGGTCCAAAAACAACCTGACTTAAATCACGCTTGACCCGTTTGCGTTTTAAAATTGGATGATCGTAGCCAATTTCGGAGCGATTTGACGAAGCAGACTGAACTGGTCTTTCAGGTTTTGCCCGGCTCTTGCGTTCACGACGGCTACGAGGTTCAGGTTCGTTCACCAAAGGCTCAATCTCAACAGCCACCAATTTAGTTTCTACCACATCTTCTGTTGCAGTTTTACGACGGCTTTTTGCACGTTGACGGTTGTATTGACTAATGGCACGTTCTTTTTCGTCCGTCGTCATCTGTTGATACGCATCCCACCACACGCCCATGCCTTGGGTGGTGTCGTCGCCCGATTTCTCACGCAGCAACAGAAAGTCAAACCCGGCACGGAAACGCGCATGGGTTGATAAAGCCTGAATTTGTTGCGGCTTAGGATTGAGCAAACGCGTTTGCATTTCCCACACTTCACGAATAAAGGTTTCTGCAAAACGTGGAATGATGGTACGGGTAGCCTGACGTTTTAAAACATCCAAACCAGCTTGTGCTCTTGCCTCTGCAGGAACAACACCTTTACTTAAATAAAAGTTGCAACGCTCTAAGAACGGTTTCCACAACAATACCGCATAAAAGAATGCCGGGTTGATGGTTTTGCCAATTTGAATCCGCTGATCGGTATTAATGGCAGCACGTTCAATAAAGGTCGAGATATCCGGGCTGATGTCTGCAAACAACTGACGCCAAATATCAAAATCAATCAGCATCGGCAGCACACGATTCAAATGCCCCATGGTGAACAACTTCTGTGATTCATCATATAAGCGGTGCGGAGAGATATCACGCAGCAACTGGGTCATTTCAGGGGTAAAAATCTCTAAAATTTCAGGCGCAATACTAAAATTTAATTTTGCAGCGAACCGCAAAGTTCGGAGCATCCGTACCGGGTCTTCTTCAAAACGTAAGGTTGGATCGCCCAATAAACGTAAGGTTTTATTTTTTATATCGTCAATGGCATGACAGAAATCCAGCACAATACCTTTACGCGGCTGGTAATACATCGCGTTAATGGAAAAATCGCGGCGGGCAAAATCCTGTTCAATCGTGCCCCAATTATTGTCACGTAAAATCATACCTGAAGCAGAAGTGACTGCCTTTTTAGGCGGTGCACGGAAAGTGGCAACTTCGATCAGCTCGCGACCGGCATAGACATGAGCAAGCTCAAAACGTCGTCCGATAATCCGGCAACGTCGTCCGAAGACTTCTTTCACCTGAGCCGGAGTTGCATTGGTCACCGCATCAAAATCTTTAGGATTTAGCCCTAAAATTAAGTCACGGACACCACCACCGACGATATAAGCTTCATAGCCAGCCTTGGTTAAAGCATCGATAACATCTAATATGGAAGAAGGTAATTGAGCGGTTGATAAACCACATTTTGACGCGCGCAAAGTTTGCAAAAGACGCTGTCTCCTACGTCTGAACGTAAAATATCTAAGATGACGCTAATCATATCTCTAACACAATCAAAGGGCAATTTGATTATCTCAATGCTCAATATTTTGTTTGATATTTTAAGGATCTATTGCCTTCTATTACAAAGCTAAGCGGTCTTTATTCTTGCTAAATAGCGCAGGTCCAATCCCCTTGACCTGTTGCAATTCTTCAATATTTTTAAATTTTCCATTTTTTTGCCGATAGGCAATAATTGCTTCCGCTTTCTTCTGACCTATCCCAGACAGTTCTTGTAACTGTTCAGCATTGGCCTGATTCAAATTGATCTTTATCGCTGAAGATGTGGAGTTTAAAGCAGGCTTAGCCAGATAATGCTCTCGTATTGAGACCCGCGGTATTTTCAACCGTGCATCGTGGGCCTGCTGTTCAGCCTTCCATTTTAAATATTGCTGGTCAAACTGTTGAGCATAACTATTAGATATACTCAATAAAGACAGCAAACTAAAAAGATAAGAAATCCCCTTCAGGATAAGTATTATTTTTTTCATTGGGAAACCTATTATTTTAATTGTTTTTTCGCCTGCTCCCAAAGTCGATCCATTTCTTCTAAAGACAGGGCTTCAATATTTTTATGTTGTTGTTGAGCCTGATCTTCAATGAAAGCAAAACGTGTTCTAAATTTATGAATGGTACTTAACAGTGCCATTTCACTAGAAAGCCCTAGTTTACGTCCAACATTGATCAATGAAAATAAACAATCGCCAAATTCGTCGAATATTTCGTCGGAATTTTGCTTTTGCATGGCTTGTTGTAATTCAGCTAATTCCTCATTCAGTTTGCCATAAGCGCCTGCCACATCGGCAAAATCAAAACCAATTTTCGCAGCATTTTTTTGAATTTCATGTGCTTGCTGAATTGCAGGTCCATGTTTTATCTCATCTAAACGTGATTGTGCTTTGCCCTGTTTTTCCTGTTGTTTAATTTTCTGCCAAAGTATCGATACATCTTCCGCACTCAATTGTGAATATTGCTCTATCTGAAATACATGAGGATGGCGGCGAATCAACTTCTCGGTAATGGCATTCACCACATCATTGAAATCAAAAGCGCCTTGTTCGCTGTACATTTGTGCCTGAAACACCACTTGCAGAAGCAAATCTCCGAGCTCATCGCGTACTTCCTCTGGCTTGCCCTGCCGTACCGCTGCTTCAACTTCATAGGCTTCTTCTATGGCATATCGGGTCAGGCTTTGCGGTGTTTGCTGCTGATCCCATGGACATTTTTCACGTAGCTCTCGCATTACTGCCAATAATTGATCCATGTTGTTCTCACTCCCATCATTTCAGACACACAACCATTTTCATTATCAATCCTGATGATGCTGAACTTAAATTCGTAAAAAATGCAGCACAGCAAAACTAAATTGAAAGGAAAATCAGTTGCACAGTATAGGGATTAGTGGTGCTGTACAAGGTATTAGACTTTCTTCCATATCTATTATTAATGGACAGCTAGATTGAACTTATTATTCAGCAGATTCATTTGCTCTACGGGATTTAGCGAAAGTCTGGAATAAAGTGGTAAAAAATGAATCTGCTTTAGGTGTAAAGCAAGTAAGACGCAGCAAAACAAAAAAATAGAACCTCTATTCTTTCATCTACTTTAGAAACAGCCTCAAAGTGCAAGGATTGGAGCAGAATAGTGAAGAACCATTTACCCATAACAATTGGTAAAACTTTACTTAAAAAACACCTATGGGCATTGCCTTATTTTGACTAGAATTATCTTTATCCCCCTTTTCAATAAGGCAATAATAATGAAAAATTCTCTTCTTATTTTAATCAGCAGCTTAAGTTTAATGGCATGCACGACTATGCCACATTCATCCGATAAAAATACTTTTCAGAATAACCCAATAAATTCGGCACCGAATGGCAATACCAACAAAGAGATTTCTGTCGAAGGCAGTTATACGGGTGAAATTGTAGGAGATTATAAAAATTCTAAATTTTCCCAGTTAAAAATTGGGATGTCGCAACGTCAGGTAGAAGATCTAGTGGGTGCTTCAACAGACCAAAGAAGCTATCAAACCGCCAAAGCCTGGATACCCGTTGTAGGTGCTTTTTCTAAAGATCAATTTCGTATCGAAACCTATTATCCTGGTGCAGGTCGCTTACTTTATGCAAATAATGGAACGAAATTATATCGAATTGAAGTAGATCGTAGCGAAGATGGCCTTCAATAATCTTTGCGTCTTTCATCAACGATCTGCTCTAGTCGTATCTTAACTATTTATCCATTAAAAACGAGTGATATGCCTAACTCGTTTTTTTGTTTTAAATTTTTTATATTTTTGATCTGCCATTTATTCAGATTAATTTTTTATTCTTAATATCTTATTTTTCATTCCGTTATACAAAAAAACATATTTTAAGATGACAGAAAGATTTTTATTTCAGGAAAAGCAAACCCCTTACAGGAGGCTTCAGATCGCCAAGCAACCGTGAGCATGACCTTGCCCAAATGAAAGTTTTGATAGGCAAAGGTTCCAATTAAAGGATGACTGCACAATCCCCCATCATGCAGCGGGTGAACATGGGTATCCAGCTCATTTAAGTTTAACCGCACTCCCAGTCCGGCAGCTTTTAATACCGCTTCTTTGGTGGTCCAGACTTTAAACCAATAATTTGAATCCTGCTCCAATTCATTCCAGTATGTTAATTCATGAGGATGAAAGGCATGATTCGCCAAGGCTTCAAATCTGACCTTGCGATCCAAGTCTTCAATATCCACCCCGAGATCAGGCATATTGCTACTGGTCGCCAAAGCATAATTTTTTTGGCTATGACTATGATTAAAATAAAATTGTGGAAAATTGATTAAATAAGGTTTGCCATATTCAGTCGTTGCCAACTGCTCTTGCTGAATTGACGTCTGTAACTGTTCTGTGAGTAATTGATTGCGGTAATGATAGATTTGCTGTTTTTGCAGCTGAATTTTAGCTTTACGATCTAATTCATTAGACAGCGTCACTATACGTTCAAGCGCATTCACATCTACCCGTATCCATCTACTCACTTAAGATCGTCCTATCAAAAATACAGTTACATCTTAAAAGAAAAAAGCCCAAAGATCACTTTGGGCTTTTTCAAGATCATTTAAACCTGGGAATTAACCGCGTTTAAATTTCTTCTCGGCTTTCTTGAATTTCTGTACATAACGGCGCTTACGTGCTGCAGTACGTTCATCAATCTGAGTTTTACGACCTTCAAATGGGTTTTCCGAAGTCTTAAACTCAATACGTACTGGCGTACCTTCAAGTTTGTAAACCTTACGGAATACGTTTTCTAAGTAACGACGGTAATCCGCAGGAGTTTTATCTACTTTGTTACCGTGGATCACAATCGTTGGTGGGTTTTGACCACCGATATGCGCATAACGCATTTTAATACGACGACCTTGTACCATACCGGGTTGATGCGCTTCGGTTGCATCATTCAAGATTTGAGTGATTTTTGCAGGTGATACTTTTAAACGTGAAGAATCATACGCACGGTGGATTGAAGGATAAAGATCCCCAACACCTGTACCATGTAGCGCAGAAATTAAATGTACTTTTGCCCATGGAATAAAGTCAAAACGACGATCGACATCAAGCTTACATTGCTTACGATCATACTCAGACATGTTGTCCCATTTATTGATCGCAATCACCATGGCACGGCCTGCTTCTAAAGCATAGCCAATTAAATGTAAATCTTGCTCAACAATACCATCACGCGCATCGACCACAACCACAATGACATTGGCATCTTTAATCGCTTGTAAAGTTTTCACAATCGAGAACTTCTCGATCATTTCATCAACTTTACCTTTACGACGAACACCGGCAGTGTCAATCAATGTGTATTTACGACCATCACGTTCAAATGGAATATAAACCGAGTCACGCGTCGTACCCGGCTGGTCAAATGCAACCACACGTTCTTCACCAAGAAGACGGTTTACAAGTGTTGATTTACCCACGTTAGGACGACCAATGATTGCTAAACGCAAACCTGTGTCTTTATCGTGTTCATCCGGATTTTCATCTTCAGGTACTTCAGATAATACTTCTTCAAGCATTTGCTGAACGCCACGACCGTGACTTGCAGCGACTTGAAGCGGCTCACCCATACCCAGTTTGTAAAACTCAACCAGTGCAGCTTCAGCGTGAACACCATCTACTTTGTTGGCAACAAGATAAACTTTTTTACCCAAAGTACGCAGGTCACGTGCAATCTGTTCATCCGATGCCAGTAAGCCGGCACGTGCATCTACAACAAAGACAATGATATCAGCTTCATGAATGGCGGTTTTTGATTGTTCCGCCATGTATGAATCGATACCACCTTCACTTTCGCCAATACCGCCAGTATCGACAACGATGAATGATTTATTTTGATAAGTCGCGTCGCCATACTTACGGTCACGGGTCAGACCGGCAAAGTCAGCAACAAGCGCATCACGGCTCTTGGTAATCTGGTTAAATAACGTTGATTTTCCGACGTTCGGACGACCAATGAGCGCAATTACGGGTTTCATAAATTAACCTTTATTCAAGATCAGCCAGTAGGTCTGGTCTGAACAAGCAGAAACAATGGAAGAAATAATGGGCCAAAAATAAATAAAACACGGGGCATTGAATACTCAATCCCCCGTGTAAAAAAATACGGTTAGCTTAGTTTAACATAAGGCTGAAAAAAATTAACGGTTCTGCCAGATGCTTAAAGCACCCTTACGGGTCGCCACATAAAGTTGATTGTCAATCACACGCAGTGTACGCACTTCGCCACTGGTTTTTGAACGACCAATCAGCTGGCCTGTTGCCGGATCAATTAAATGCAATACGCCATCCAAATCACCCACCACCAGATCCTGACCCAAGATCACCGGATTACTGAGTTGGCGATTCAGCAGGCTGTCATTTTGCCATAATTGTTGACCTGTGGTCAGTGCATAAGCGGTGATTTTTCCATCAGCCTGAGCAACATAAACGGTGTTATTAAACACTTCAGGACGCTGGATACTGCTGGCATCTTCACTCCACACAATTTGTTGTGCAGCCAGATCCATCACCGTCACTTGCCCCTGGAAACTGGTCGTTACCAGGAATTGTCCAGCTACGACAGGCTCACCATCAATATCATTCAGACGCTGAATATCCGAACGTCCGTCACTGACGGCAACACGACGCTGCATACGCGGCACACCACTGATAATATCCAGCGCATATACATACGCATTGGATGAAGCAATCAGGACAGTACGCGGATCAAGCGCCACCGGTGTAGCAACACCACGCAAGCTGAACTGTACATTCGGCAGGTTATAAGTCCAGACTTGCTGACCTGTAGCAAGATCATGCGCATAGACCGTATCATCATTGCTAATGGTAATGACACGACCAGACTGAATTAACGAAGCAGATAAAATGGCGCCTGACAACTGTGCAGTCCATTTTTGCTCACCTGTGGCCTGATCCAGAGCAAACAATTGACCTTTTTTATTGCCGACCACAACAATGCCTTCACCGGCCTCTATACCCGCGCTTAAACCCTGCTTAGAAACTTTTTGTTTCCATAAGCGTTGTTTACCTTGATAGGCAGACACTTCACCATTTGGATCGACGGCAAAAACTACACCATTAGCGGCATCTAAACGCAGACGTAACGGGTCTGCTTTACCGGTCGAAGAAACACTTTGAGAAAATACAGGAACAAGATTTTTTGCTTGCACCAATTTAGGCAATGGATTCGGTTTAACCTCTTCCACCTTGATTTTATTGGTAGAACAACCGGCAAGTGCAAATGTTAAAATTGTTAGTGCAAACGGTATTTTGTATTTTCTATCCATCACGACTCATCCACTTGTGTTTCTAAAATTGGGCGTTCCACATCAGGATCATCAACTAAAACGCCAACACTTTCGAGTTTAATTTGTAAAATTTGACGTTCTTGCTTACGTTCAAGCAACGCATCCCATGCGCTCATATACGATTTTTTAGCATTTTCTATATCATTTTTAGCCACATAGACATCACCACGTGCTTCATCAGCAGTCGCCTTAAAGGCAGGATCGGTCACCGCAGCCAATGTTTTAATTGCATCGTCATATTTCTTTTGTGCCAGCTGAGCATAAGCTAAACGAAGCTTAACCACTTGCACTAAACCGGCATCATCCAGTTTGGAATTTTCAACTTTTTTCAAGGCACGTTCTGCATGTGCATAATCGGCTTTGTCATAAGCCAGCTTAGCCATCAACAATTGAGTTTGAATGGCCTGGACAGAATCTGGAGCTTCCTTAACAATTTTGTCCGCAGTTGCAGATAAGGCATTAAATGCATTGACATCGCCTGAAACACCTTTTGCATCATCCATCAACTGTTGAACTTTGGCTGTTTGCTTTTGAGACTCAGCCAAGTTCTTCTTCTGCCAATATTCCCAGCCAAAAAAGGCAATCAACGCAATTAAAATCCCACTAATCATGGCAGAACCATATTTTTTAGTGAAAGATTTTAAGTTATCAAGTTGTTCTTCATCACTCAATGCGTTCATGGGATTAGCTTTTCCTTATGTTATTTGGCTTATTTTGAAGAAAATTTTTCGATGATAAATGGCACAAAATCAGCCACGGCAATTTCAGTCTGTTCTGCTGTTGCCAGCTCCTTGACCAGAATTTGCTGAGCTTCGGCCTCACGTTCACCAAAGATTAAAGCATAAACAGCACCCGCCTGATCGGCTTTTTTCATCTGAGATTTCATTGAACCTTGTGAACCGGTTTTTAAGCGGATACGGCTCTTGGCTGCTTCAAGCTGGTCACGGATCTGTTCGGCAAGCACCAAGGCTTGACCTTGAGTTGCAGGGTCTGAAACCAGGAACATTTCACAGTCACGGACTGGCGTATTGTCTTCCACCTGTTCAAGTAGCAGCAACAAACGCTCCATACCCATGGCAAAACCAACGGCGGGTACCGATTGATCAGCCTTGCCTTTCAATTGCCCCACCAGACCATCATAACGGCCACCGGCACATACGGTGCCTTGTGAACCCAAATGCGTCGTAGTCCATTCAAAGACTGTTTTGTTGTAGTAGTCCAGACCACGTACTAATTTTTGGTTGATCACGAAGCTTACGCCCGCATCAGTCAAATATTGCTGTAATTGTTGGAAATGCGCCAAGGTTTCTTCACCCATAAAATCATGCAGCTTAGGCGCATTCTCAAGAATCGACTGAGTTTTGGCATCTTTAGAGTCTAAAATACGCAGCGGATTCGTGGTTAAACGGCGCTGAGAATCCTCATCCAGATCGGCTTTATGCGATTCAAGGAATTCAACCAGTGCTGCACGGTATGCCGCACGCTCATCCGACTCACCCAAAGTATTAAGCTCTAACTGAACCTTGTCGGCTACACCCATGCGTTTCCACAAACGTGCCGTCATCAGAATTAGTTCTGCATCTTGGTCGGGTGTTGCCACACCAAACGTTTCCACACCAAATTGGTGGAACTGACGATAACGACCTTTCTGTGGTTTTTCATAACGGAACATTGGCCCGATATACCACACACGAGGGGTCGCACCGCGAAGCAAGTTATGCTCCAGCATGGCACGTACACAGCCCGCGGTCCCTTCTGGACGCAAAGTCAAAGACTCAGGTGGATTACCTTTGTCCAGAAATGTGTACATTTCTTTTTCGACGATATCGGTTGCATCACCAATTGAACGCTTGAACAGATTGGTCTGCTCAACCATCGGCAAACGGATTTGCTGGTAGCCATAAGCATCCATAAGTGATGCTAAATGTTGTTCAAGACGTCTCCACGCGGGGGTTTGCGTTGGAAGAATGTCATTAAAACCTTTGATTGCGACAATTGAACTCATGATCTACTCAGAAAAACCTGTGCGAATAATCTCTTTAGATTTAGCTTCTTCAAGCTCGGAAACACGTTGACGAACCATAGATTCGATTTCATCAACTAGTTGATTGGTATCGATTAAATGGCTTTTCTCACCATTACGATACACCAGTGAACGCGGACTTGCACCTACTACACCAATATCGGCTTCTTTGGCTTCACCCGGACCATTCACTTTACAGCCAATCACGGATACATCCATTGGAGTACGAATATCTTCCAGACGTTCTTCCAGTGCCTGCATCACTTTAATCACGTTAAATTCCTGGCGTGAACAGCTTGGACAGGCAATGAAGTTAATGCCGTTGGAACGAAGACCCAGTGATTTTAAAATATCAAAACCGATCTTGATTTCTTCTTCAGGCTCGGCCGCCAGCGAAATACGCATGGTATCGCCAATGCCTTCCATGAGCAGACCGCCAAGCGCAATCGCTGATTTTACCGAACCGGTACGATACACGCCGGCTTCAGTCACGCCTAAATGCAGTGGATTATCGATTTGCGCAGACAATAAACGGTAAGCATCCATGGTCAAAAACACATTCGACGCTTTAACCGAAATTTTAAATTCCTGAAAGTCCAAGCGGTCTAGAATATCAATATGACGCATTGCTGATTCAAGCAAGGCCTGACCAGTAGGTTCGCCATATTTTTTCTGAATGTCTTTTTCCAGTGAACCAGCATTCACCCCGATACGCATGGAAATATCATGATGTTTTGCTGCTGCCACCACTTCACGGATTTTCGCTTCGGAACCAATATTGCCTGGGTTAATACGCAAACAGTCTGCACCGAGGTCAGCAACGGCTAAGGCAATTTTATAGTCGAAGTGAATATCGGCAACCAAAGGCACATTCACCTGTTTGCGAATTTCGCCGAATGCTGCTGCCGCTTCCATGCTTGGCACGGAAACACGCATGATATCGGCACCAGCATCGGCACAACGCTGAATCTGAGCAACAGTTGCTGCGACATCACAGGTTTCGGTATTGGTCATACTCTGAATGCTGATCGGTGCATCACCACCTACATCCACAGAACCAACACGAATTTTACGAGTAGGACGGCGCTTAATCGGATTTTCAATCATTGATATCGCTCTATTCTTGACCCATTAACGTGACAAACGGAAATCTGCTTTTCCGTTCACGGTATAAGATGACAATGCAATATTTTCATTGTTCAAGGTTAAAGTCACAGCTGATGCATCATCCAGACGAATTTGGAACGGTGTTTCACCATTCAACTTCAAGTTAGATGACTGACGGCCAGTTGCCAGCACTTTACCGGTTGCATCGACAATATGTACAGAAGTTGGATGACTAAATGTAAGTTCAAGCTGATCTCCCGACACTGCAGTCGAGTTATCCAGATTCAATACCTGAACATCAGATTCAGCTGGAGCAACTTCCTGACTGTCACTTTCTGTGCTGGATGACCAGTTTTGTATTGCCATAACAGCAACAGCGATTGCAACCAGTACCGCCAAAGTCACCAGAATGCGTTTTAACCATTTCTTGTTACGGTCACTCTTAGAACCAGGCAGCTTGCCCATGATTTTAATCGGTGAATTGTTTAAGGCATGATTGGGTAACAATCCGGTATCATTTTGATAGATCTCATCAAAACGTTGAATAATAGAACTTGCATCCACCTTCAGGTATTTCGCATAGGTGCGATAATAGCCCTTGATAAAGGTCGCTTCTGGCAAAGCCTTATAATCATCTTGCTCTAAAGCTGTCAAAGTTTTTACAGGGATGTTTAAATCTTTGACAACTTCACTTAATTCACGCTTTTGTGCAATTCGAACTTGACGTAAGTACTCGCCTGGACGCTGAACATTTCCTAATGCAGTGGGTACTACGCTTGAACCATTCGATTGCGGTGAATTAGGATTTACTTCCATACGGCCTCAGTACTGTACTGTAATTGCAGATAACGTTGGTATTCCGGACTTTCAGGGAACAGTGCACGCAACTGGTTAACTAAAACCTGCGTTCCCATTGTGTCACTATTTGCCCGTGCAATTCGGATACCAATCCAAAGCGCACGTGCACCTTGATTCTTTTGACCGACACTACGCACAAACTGTTCATACAATTGTGTTGCAGCGGCGGTCTGCTGTTTTGCATAAAAAATTTCTGACAACTCTAACATTGAAACATAAGAGTCACGATTGACTTGCAGGGCCTGTTTGAATGTTTTTTCAGCATTCGAAACATCACCGAGTTTTAAGTAAATTCGTCCTGCATTTTCCAATGCTCTGTAGCGTTGATCATAGCCTAATGTAGCGCCTGCCACATTGAGCTGCTGAAGCGCATCATTATAACGCTCAATTTGATACAAATAAGTACCGTAGTTGTTACGCGCTTGTGCATTTTTCGAGTCGGCAGAAATTGCCCGTTTAAAATATGATTCAGCCTTATCCATGCTGATTTTACTGCCTTCTTGCTGCAGTAAAACGCCCATCATCATATTTGCCGTTGAATCACGCGAATCCACTTCAAGTGCCTGATCCAAAGCACGTTTTGCTGAATCCAGGTCACCCGATTTAATATATTCTGCCGCCAATTGAGTGCGAACTTTCACTGCCTTTTCAGGATCTTTTTTTCCTATTGTTGCTGGTGTTTGACACGCAGTAACAAAAATAGCAGACATACAAATTGTTGTAATAAAAGCTAATTTATATGCGGGCTTTCTCAATTGGCATCCCCTTTTATTATCCTTGAGTGCGCAGAATCTCATTTTGCTGCGCGACTTTCTTTTTCCACTGTTCCGCACGACGGGTACGGTCAGCAACTTGACCCACTAACTGTCCGCACGCAGCATCAATATCATCGCCACGTGTCTGACGAATCGTACACACAAAACCGGCATCAGACAAAGTTTTTTGGAAAGAAATAATCCGGTTACGACTTGAACGCCCGTATGGCGCATGCGGGAACGGGTTAAATGGAATCAAATTGATTTTGCTAGGCAAGTTTTTAAGAAGCTTAATCATTTGTTGTGCATGTTCAGGATGATCATTCACCCCATCTAACATTACATATTCAATAGTCACATGCTTACGCGAACTTTCGTTACCGTCTTTGGCGATATAACGCTGACAAGCCGCAATTAATTGTTCTAACGGATATTTTTTATTGATTGGCACAAGTTCGTTACGCAGCTCATCGTTTGGCGCATGCAATGAAATCGCCAAAGCCACATCAATGTCTTTCACCATTTGATCGATTTTCGGTACCACACCTGAAGTCGACAAAGTCACGCGGCGTTTTGACATGCCGTATGCAAAATCATCCAGCATAATGCGCATTGAATTTAACACGGCATCATAGTTGAGCAGCGGTTCGCCCATGCCCATCATCACGACGTTAGTGACTGAACGTTCACGATCTGCCACTGGCACATCTTCCATATAGGAATAGTTCGCCATCCACAACTGACCAATAATTTCAGCCTGACTTAAATCGCGCTGGAAACCTTGTTTACCGGTTGAACAGAATGAACAATCGAGCGCACAACCGACTTGTGAAGAAATACACAAGGTTCGACGTAAGCCGCTACGGTGTTCAGCAGGAATCAATACCGTTTCGACTAATGAGCCATCACCATCGCCAACACGAAATACCCATTTACGCGTACCATCTTTAGAATAATTTTTATGCACCACTTCGGGCGCTTTAATTTCACAAATCTTTTCCAGTTTTTCACGCAGTTTTCCCGAGATATTGGTCATCTCGGCAAAATCAGTCACGAAAAATTGGTGAATCCATTTCATCACCTGCCCTGCACGGAACTTCTTCTCACCCATATCTTCGAAGAATTTTTCCATTTGCGGACGCGACATGCCAAGTAAGTTCACTTTCTCGACAGCCTTTTGCTGTGCTGGAGCGGATGGAGTGTGTTGCTGTGCCTCAGAAACTGCTGATACAGCGACTGCTTCAGTACTCATGTGTATTACCTAAACCATGTCTAAAGATGAAAGGAGAAGCTCAATATGTGAGCAAAGAATTATTCAGGGAATAAAAAAACCAGATAAGTATAATAACACTTATCTGGCTTGAATACTGCGAATTAACGAGTACGTGGAGCAATCTCAGTTTGAGCGAAGAAGTAGTTAACTTCACGATCAGCAGATGCTACAGAGTCAGAACCGTGAGCAGCATTTTCGTCGATGCTTACAGCGAAATCTGCACGGATAGTACCAGGAGCAGCTTCTTTAGGGTTAGTCGCGCCAAGGATATCACGGTGAGCAAGAACTGCGTTTTCGCCTTCAAGAACTGAAACAACAACTGGACCAGAAGTCATGAATGCAACCAGGTCAGCAAAGAAACCACGTTCTTTGTGCTCAGCATAGAAGCCTTCAGCTTCAGCTTGAGTCAAGTGTTTCATTTTAGTTGCAACGATTTTAAGACCAGCTTTTTCGAAACGAGCAAAGATGTCGCCGATGTGGTTTTTAGCAACTGCGTCTGGTTTTACGATAGATAAAGTACGTTCGATAGCCATGATAGGCTCCTTAAGTCAATTGTTGACATGAAAATTTGCCGCATTATACCGAGATAATGTGTATTTTTCTGCTTTTCATCTGTAAAAAAATACTTTTTTAAGATGAGTGCTTAACGTGCTTCGTCAATCCAGGCCATTTGAATCCCTTCCAGCAAACCCTCGGTAGATTTAGTCGGATCATCACTAAAGTCTGGTAACGCACAAACCCAGGCATGTAAATCGGTAAAACGAATCCATTGTGGATCCACATCTGGATGTGCTTCAGAAAGCTCAATCGCAATATCAATAGTATCTGTCCAACGCAAACCCATAGCTATTCCTAATATATTCAAATCAGTTGCGGTACTTTAGCAAATTTTAGAAAAACCGCGTGAATTTCCTGATTTATCGGCACGTATTTTTATAACATGATATTAAAAAAAGGCGCACTCACAATAATTCCACTGGCAACCACTGCACCAATCAATGCGCCCACCACGACATCACTAGGATAATGCAGACCTAATACCATCCGTGAAATCGCCACCAGAATGGTAAAAGGCAGCATCAGAATCAGTAGCATCGGCTGAATATGACCTAAGACAGCACTTGCCATGACAGCATGCAAGGTATGACCAGAGGGAAAACTAAAATGATCGAGCGGTTGTTCTTGCATTCGAATCACCTGATGCACCTGATAGGGTCGAGGGCGTACGGTTTTTTGCTTTAAGATTTTATAAATAAGCGTGCCTACAGATCCGCTAAGCAGCAGATACACTAACTGCACCAGATAAAATACCCCTTCCAGCATCCACAGGCTGGCCAGCATAATTAACCAGAATAAACCATTGCCAAAACGGCTGATCATTTTAAAAAAGTAGGCCACGGCTTGTGAATGTGAAAAATGATTCAGATACAAACAACCTTTTAAATCCAGATCCAACATCGTTATTTTTGCTTTTTTAAAATCCATGATGATGCTCCTTTAAGCTGCTGCTTAAAATTTAGGATGTCATTTCCATCTCCATTGCTACCCGATACAATGCTTGCTCAAACTGTTGTACCGGATATTGCCAGCCTATATGCTGCACAGCTTTTCGGGCTTGAAGCCCCATATATTTCAATTGCTGGTTACTCGGCAACTGATAAATTGACTGAATAAAACCTGTTACATCTCCCAATGAGCTTAACCAGCCTGTCTCACCATGTTTGACATGTAAATGTGCACTGGCATAATTATAGGCAATGACGGGCAAACCACTGGCCATTGCCTCCAGCACCACATTGCCAAAGGTTTCAACCTGACTGGCAAACACAAAAACATTTGCACTTGCATAGGCTTGAGCCAGTTTTAAACCCGATAGATTTCCGGTAAAAATAACATCATGACCTTGGCACAGCAGCTCTAATCGCGCACGACCTGGTCCCTCACCCACAATGACCAGCTTGATATCCTGCTGGGTATTTTTCTTCATTGCGACATAGGCTTGAATCAGAACCTCAATTTCCTTTTCAGGAGATAACCGTCCCACATACAGCAAGACCTGAGTGCTAGAAGTGGCCTGCCATTGTTGACGCAAAACCTCTGAGTAATGGTGTGGAGAAAAACACATCACATCTACACCACGACCCACCACCTCCAAAGGGCAATGAATGCCAAATTCTCTTAAAATATATTCCGTATCTTTGCTGGGAATACAGGTCAGTTGTGTATTGTTATGAAACCAACGTAAATAACGCTGAATCGGCTTAATTAAAAAGGCCAAATCGAAGTAACGACTAAATTCTTGAAAAGGTGAATGAAAGCCACTTGAAACAGGTATTCCCTTGTTTTTTGCAGTCTGTAAAACACTTAAACCTAAAGGACCTTCTGTAACAATATGCACCACATTAGGTGCAAATTGATCCAATGCATTGGCGACTTTTAAAAACTGTGGCCAGCCAAATTGCAGACTTGGATATCGGGGAATAGCTTGAGCTTTGACTAAACACTCCCGGTTGGGCAAAAATTCACCACAAGTCAGCTTTTGTTCTGGTCGAATCAGTAAAATTTTATGTCCTTGCTTTTGTAGCCCCTTACACAACTGTAATAAGGAAAGTGCTACCCCATTAATTTCTGGCGACCAGGTTTCTGTCACAATCGCAATTTTCAGCCGCGGGCGAATTAAATCATTGAGTATCGCGATATCATTACAAATGCGATCTTGCTTATTTTTTTTAAAATAAAATTGGAAATTTTCTGGAAAATTTTGTTGTTTTAGCAGGCTGGTCGCATATAAAGTTGCCATACAACACCTATATCGTTATTTTAGATTTAGCATAGATGTTATTTCTTTCAGTTTGATGATCTTTAGATGACCGTTTATTGAAACAATGTATAACCCTAACAACCAATAAAAAAACCATTCGCTTCCAAACCTAACTCTTTTAAACAGCTCTTTTTTAGTTTTATTTTCAATTACAGACAAGCTCTTCACGGCATACAAAATAATTAAAATGATAGGTTTACGTATATTACATCGCTATATATACCAACTGGGGTACGCATAGAAGGCTGTTCTTCCAATCGTACCGCAATGACATATTTACTATCTTTTGAATTTTTAGATTGGGACAGAGGAACATTCCATTGATTTCTTACCGGACCCGAAATACTCATTCTAGTTTTTAAGCGATAAGCACCATTCGATACATAACTTGAACCATCCGAACTACGCAAATTTTGACTGCTAAATTTGATTGCATAAGATTGGTCGCAAAAAACTCTAAAAGAAGTTGCAGCAAAACTATGATAATAATCTGCCAAATGCATTACGGGTTCAGATATAGCATTTAAATAACATTGTCCCGCATTCACTAAAGCACTATTTGCATACAATAAAGTCACTATTATAATTTTTTTCATTGTAATACCCTCTCTAGCGACAAATTACATCCATAACGGACTGCTCTACCGCTTTTTGGTTTTGATTTGACACTTCAAAAACACCCTGACATGTCTGACCGCCCTTGGTTTTAGCTAACAACCTATATTTATTCGGTTTTAATCCATATAAATACACTCTACCCTGAGCATCTACTGGGAAGTACTGACTGTCTTCATCATTGATATAAACTTCGCTTGTACGAGGCATAAGTTGATTGCTTTTATCTAATAAACGCAAAACCACTTGTTGGGTGTGATATACAGGAAAATTTAGAATATAACCTCGTTGATTTAAGCCAATCATTTTTTGACTCGAATAATCAAATGCATCTTCAATTGCTAACTGATTTTGATCGAATGAAATATCATAAGGAATATAAGGAATAATATTATGTACAAACAAATAACCATTTTTATTGGTGCTGCCTACAGGCGATAATGACCTTGTAACATCAATCTCTGGAGAATCTTCAACTTTAACTAAAGCAAATGCATTATCTACAGATTTTGTTAATGCCACTTTCCCGCCTAACCAAACAATAGCCCCACGATAAATCACCTGATTGTTTTCATACTCATCAGATTGATCCAACTGAACACGTAAATCGCCGACACTTGATTTCAATAAACCAGAAGCTTGATAAGCTAAATTTCCACGACGCTGATTTGCACCCAAAACATAATCAAATCCAGTTTGTGCTGGTGATGCTTTAACAAATTGTACCCTTGTTTCATTATCAGTTGAGTGTGAAAAATAAGCATTCTTATTATTCCCTAGACTATAATTTAAAGATAAATATCCACCAGAATCTTGTTCACCTTTAAATTCTTTAAAACATGAAACACTTAATGAAAGATTTGGGTGTAGCATTCTAGAAATACCAATATTTAATATACGACTATCCGAAATATTAAAATTATTACCTTCATAATAACTTCGTTCCAAATAATTTAAATTAAAATTATTTATTATTGGTAAATCATACATACTGAAATAAAAAATATAATCATATTTTGGAATAAGAACTTCATTATCATAACCCAAAGTTTTATAATTATTAGTAGAATACTGCCCACTAAAACCTAAATAAATATTATTTAGGTTTCGACTAATCGAACCACCAACTGAATAACCAGACCCATTATTACTATCACTTCCTGCAATAAATGTATCTAGTAATGCATATTTACTAATTGCTTGAGTCCATAATAAACCTAAGTTTTTTACTTCTTCACTATATGCAGCATTCAAGCCCAATGTCGTTAAGTTACCTATACCTCGTCTAAAATAAACATTAGAAAAAAATTCCCTATAATCATTACTTTGAAGATCATAATTATATCTAATTTTACCTAACGAAATATTATATTCATTTAACTTGGGTTTAAGCAATTTGTTATTTATATATACAGGAAAACTTTGAACAGTTTTATTCCCCAAAATATCTTCAACAATGACCTGAGCATCTCCAGATTGCTGAATCAATGCTCCAGGTTGTAAAGTATAACTCCCCGGAGTAATTCTCTGTTGAGAAATACTTACACCATTAATATACAAATCAACTGTTGATGGTAAAACAGCACTTCCTTTTAAAGTCGGCATATTCCAATAAATATAATCAGGCCGAGCTGTAAAATTTGTGCCAAAGCTTACCCCCCCATAACGTACTGAATTAACAAAAGGGTTGGATATAGTGGTGGTATCACCAATTGTTAAACTTAAAAACTTATCAGGAAAATCTAGATCAAAAGCTGATCTTAGACGAACTACTTTTTCTTCCATTACTTCTTCTAGTACAAGAGTTGGTTCTTCTTTATTCTCATCTAAGCCTCGTACAAGTATGGAATTTTGAAACAGCCAATAATCTTTAAACACACCTAATTCTGCTAATGAATTAAAATTTTTATCTTGTGAAGTCTGCCCATAAAACAGATCATAATTTAGAAACGCACCAAAAGCCGCCCTGTCAGGCATAATTAATTGTTCTTGGTTTATTTTTTTGACCTGAAAGTATTCAGCGGGTACCATTATTTTCACAGACTGTACATTTGGATCTATTTCAGCAAGAACTGGATTCATTGAAATTAAACAAAAATCTTGTTTTATTGGATGTTTAGGAAAAAATTCACCCCTCAATTCCAAAGTATTTAAAGCTTGGCACTCTATGTATATTTTTTTATCTTCTTCAAATATAAGTGTTTCTAAATTTTTATCTATACCATTTAACCAGACACTACTAAAGACAACATTGTTCTCCTCCGCATTTACTTGTTGAACAGGCAGCACTATATTTAAAAATATGCATGGCAAAAACAATATAATTTTTTGCATAATCCATCACCCTGACAAATTAAATTCCATCGGCAATTCACTTCTATCTGTTTCAATGATTAATTTATATTTATGAAAATCCCCCAACTTAATCTCACCAAAATTAAAATTTTGTTGCTGATTATTAAGTAAATATTTCATGTCTGTCGTTACTGCAATTTCTTTTTTATTGTCGTCAAGAATGGTTATTTTTTTAATTTGGACATGCGTATTCGTATCATTTTTCACATTTAATGAAAGCTGTGATCCGTTGTATATTGGATTAAAATTTAGTTTAACCTTTTCTTGTACCCCAACGAAGAGGGGCATAGAAATATTAAATAGAAAATTGACCTTAGATTCTTTTACAGTGGGAGCAATTTCATTAAAAATGATTCGCCAAGTTTCTTCTTTTTTTGGGGGTTTCATTTGAGTAAAACCTACTCGAACAATCTGCTTACTATTGGGCTGTAATACAAAGTTTTTAGGATTGATTACCACAGAAGTATCAGGTTCCAAAACATCCTCCCCTTCTGCATTTTGCGCCCATTTCACAGCAGAAACTTCAAATATTTTAGGTTGATCAGATTCTTTATAATCCAATGTAACGGTAGCACTACGCTGTTTTTTAATATCCGAAATATACAGCTGAATAGGCGTAATTTTTAGTCCTGCATAAATTGTCTGTGAACATGCCAATACTATAGAAATAGTGAACATCGAAAATAACTTATTCATTCTTCCCCTACCAATTAATTTTTTTATTTTGGAATCTTGATATTTTTATAGGGAAGTTAGGATCACTAAAAAGCAAACCTAACTTCTTTGATTATAATTAAAAATTAGAATGAAACAGCAATTCGTAATTCTTCAGTATAAGTACCTACTGGTTTAGATACCCCAACTTGCGGACTTACAACGGTAACACTATATGGAGTCCAACCACCTGGTGTAAATGGTTGAGATCCTGTTGTAGCATTCAAAGGAATAGTTGTTGTGCCATTACGTTTAGTGGTAATTGAAATAGGAATTGTATTACTGCCCATTTTAAGATTAGAACCATTTGCAGTTGTTAAACCAATTTTAAACAGTGCATTTGCCCCCACACGGAAACTACCCGTTGCAGTATCACCACCTACTTTATCTTGTAAAGTTAAGGTAGGAGTAAGTACCTGTAGTTCACAATGTGGTTCAACTTTAAGTTTAATATCAATTTTACCACTACAATCTGTATCACAACTTGATGGAGGTGGTGGAGTTGGTATACCTCGTGCCAAATCATCTTCCGCATAAGCACCTGTTGCACATACACCGAGTACTAATGCCGCTAAAGCAGCTTGTGTCATTTTATTCATGATTTTCTCCATTTCTTTTTTTAAAAAGAATATGTATATGTAGTTATTTTAACAATTACGCTGTAACTCTTTTTATTATGAGTAAGGTTACGTAACCGTTGACCTATCTTATTATCTTTATTCCAAAAAAATACAAAAGCTTTATTATTCACAATATATTTTCCTTTTGTTGTTTTTTTAATTGACCATCTAAGCTTAACACTATATTTATAAAGGCTTATAACGCAAAATAAAATGATACAATTTTCAAATGTTTCCAATTATGTAGAAAAAAAAATTAAAAGCACACGTTAAATTTTTAAGTTATTAATTTTATTATATTTTTTTAAATACATTTCTTTACATATAAAATAAATAAAGTTACTTAATTTACAAAAGTTTATAAATTAATGCTAATTATTTAGCAAATATGTGAATTTTTCGTCATTTTTTCTTTCTTTTTCATACATCACCACTTCCCTTTAGGCATAAAAATATCTACTCCAGACTCCTAGTAACAAATAAATTAATTTAAAAATAAATATTTAAAGAAAAATTAAGCATATATAAATAATTTTTATAAAAAATGGTTAGAAAAATTTATTTTTTTATATTTGTTTTTATTTAATTCGAAGCTTTTCCCAACCGTAATCTATCGTACTTACTTTAATACAGTATGTAATATTTAATGATCATGACATTATAAATAGATCTACTTTTTAGATATAATAATTCATGTAAATATTTATAAAATATATAAGGTGAACATTCATTAAATTAAAATTCTATCTATTAATAATGAGCTATCAGATATAATAAGTTTATATCTGTTTTTTACTCTTAGTTATTTAAAGTAGATAATTATAAAAATAGCTATAATGCAATCCGATTTTTAGATACCCACTACC